>CAZTAS010000004.1:0-55794 GCA_964611635.1 uncultured Thermodesulfobacteriota bacterium | reverse complement strand
AATCATACCCCATAGTATATTATGTTACGCTTAATATGTCAAGTAAGTACTAGCAGCCCAAGCTTGTATGCCAGAAAATCCAAATGCTTCTTCAGAGCGTCTCTCACGGCTGTCTTGTCTTCATTGAGCGCAAGCCACAGTCGATTCATCACACCCCCCTGAGTCCACTCCAGGGCCTGGGCTGCATTTCCACAACTCAGTATAACGAAGCCATACGCGTAAAAAACAACTTGCGCCTTAAACGCTTCAACCCGCTCTGTGGTCTTGCCAGCACTTCAGAAAATGCTTCATATACAGGTTGGCCAGAAGCGAGCTGATTACAATCCGAAAGCAAGAGATAACTTGACACTTCGGGACCTCTTGATGATAATTCAGATGGAGCACTAGAGCATGTTAAGGGCATGGAGTGTTTGATCATTATTATTTTCCTGTCAAAAAGGATTTCATTCATAATGAGACGCAGCACTTTTTTCCGCGAAATAACACTTATCGTCGCCGCCTCTTTATTCCACCATCGAAAATATGGGGATAAATAGCCATTATTGATAAGTAATTTAAATGCGTAATTGAGATTTAAAACCCAATGTGGAATAAATCTATGCAATAGCATAGAAATAGGTCTAAAAATATTTATTGATCAAATATCACTATCAATGTTCGCATCTAATTGAGCCTTTTGGACGTTTTTCTTTAAAAGCCAAAAGGACAAAGTCTCTTTGGGTTGCTTTGCCTATGCAAGGTACCCTTTATTTTGCCACGCAAAAGTAGCTTGTCATTTTTAGGTATAATAAAACAAACAAAGGGAAAAAGAGTTAGCTTGGAATGTATATAGAGCCAGAAGATAGGGCTCTTATCAACTGAACCATGGTATGAAGACACAGATTATTTTTTGCAACATTTCATATATGAGGCGAGTTCACTGACAGGTCCGATGGGGCCATTGATTTCTCCATAATTAAAAATCAATTCCGCTCGAGAAGCTAAAATTGATGGCTCTTAATTCTTTTTTGAAAGGATGTCAGGCAAGTGATGGACAAGTCGACAGATATTCCCCCTGCGTGGGAAAAGATAGATCTGCAACAGCTCAGCGGCATCATAATGGTAGTGGGTGCACCCGATGTGGGCAAGAGCACTTTCGCCCGGTTTCTCTATCAGCGGCTATGCACGGTTTCGCCACGCCTGGCCTATCTGGATGGTGATCCTGGCCAGAGCACCCTGGGATTGCCCAGTACTATGACACTGGCATTGGCTGCACCCGAAGATGACACCTTTCCTCCTCAGGGCCAGAGCTGGAGGACTTTTGTGGGATCCGTTTCACCCAAAGGGCACATGCTGTCGGTGGTAACTGGCGCGGCCCGTTTGGTGGAAGCCGCGCGGAATACGGACGCGCAAGTGATCATCTATGACACTACCGGTTTGGTGGACCCGACACGGGGTGGGGCATATCTCAAACTGGCCAAGATTGATCTTTTGAGGCCTACGGTTCTATTTGCCATCCAGCGCGATCGAGAGCTGGAGCCTTTGTTGATGCCTCTGCGGCGCAGTCGCCGTGTGCATGTCGTAGAGCTTCCATCGTCCCCAGCAGCACAACGGCGGGATATATCATTTCGTAAGGAACATCGTACCAAAAAATTTGCCCTTTACTTCGCTAACGCTCGCCCATTGAGGATAAGGTGGACGCAGTTTGCAGTTTTCCCCGCACCCCGTTTTTATCTCAACCGCCTGGTAGCGATGGAAGACGCAGATGGTTTTACCATCGGCCTGGGTATTGTGGATCAGATCGACCGCGAATCAAGAGAGGTAATCTTCCACACACCAATTGCATCTGTGAACAGTGTGGATGCGATACGCCTGGGGGATGTGGCAGTGGATCCACAGACCTTTGATGACCGGCATCTAACCTGCACCCTGATGAAAAGTTCCAATAATACTTGAGTGGCCTTTTTCCGAATCTGACGCAATAATGGCCGGGATAATTACAACCAGGAGAATGATGACTATTACCGAAAATAGTCGAGACGATGTAGCGGAATAATTATGGTCAGCTTGGCAAAATGATGCACCAGAATCATTGACAAAAAATAGTAAATGTCAATGGATCCGAACCCGAATATCAACTCTATAATAATGATTTAGAAGCCTTAAGGTACGATTTGGGCACGATTTTTTAACGGCCTCAAAGAGTGATGTAATGGAAAGGTGATGGGGTTGCACAAAAATATTTCAGCAATCATGGATGTTTCCTCATATCGTCATGTGCTTAGTATACTAATGTCAAACATGGGTAATACATATTGAGGGAGCATAAAGAGATAGTCTTTGCTCCGTTTGCTTGTCAAGAGTCTTCGATCTCTCCCTTGAATTCAATTTTTACTTGATTTACGCTTCGGGCTGGAGTATTGTTTTTTTCGTATCATTTTTTTTGCACTCCTTGTCGAAAGATTTTATTGGATCAAAACAAGGAACATTTTTATATACTTATCCCCTTTGTTCAACAATATTTTTATGCCCAAATACAAAATCTGAGTTGAAATGACCCTTCGATATGCCCCCCACCTCATCACCCAGCACCGGGCCAGGGAAATCCGTTTCATGGATTGCCTTATGAAGAAATCATCCATGCTTGAACTTGAAGAGCTCGAGTTGGCAGGCTGTGGAAAGAAGAAGACTCACCGGGGAATTAGCAGAAAATTAGCGGAGCCGAAAAAAAGGACTCAGCAAAATGGCTAAGTCCTTGAAATCATAATGGGCCCGGCAGGCCTCGAACCTGCGACCGACCGGTTATGAGCCGGTGGCTCTTCCAACTGAGCTACGGGCCCAAAATTGTGGCTTCAATATCTTTTCATCGGTCCCGGTGTCATATCTCAATGATTGGATTTAAACAACTCCGGGACTTATACAAAGTTGCGTTCGATTCAGTAATTTAAGGCGCAGCACTGATTGTTTCTGGGGTTCCGAATCATTATCATTCACACCTCACGCTGCCCTCTCCCCTCGAGGGGAGAAGGTAGGTGGGGGAGTAAATAATATCTTTTTGAATGCAACTTAGTATTATCTATAAGTTATCATTTTATAACATACTAAACAGTATATCCGACTTCTCTGTGCTGTCAAGGAGAAATCGCCTCTCATTCACTCCAGGCTTTTCAAAACCCAGATTTTCCAGCGAGGTTTTCTAACTGTCAATGAAAATCCTGAGTCTTTTACTCCGGCTGGGATGGCGGAGTTTCCGCAATGCTTTGGCCTCTATCTGACGAATGCGCTCGCGGGTTACATCGAAATCTTGTCCCACTTCCTCCAGAGTGTGATCGGCTTTCTCTCCGACTCCGAAGCGCATTCGAAGGACCTTTTCCTCTCTAGGGGTAAGTGTTGCCAGCACCTTACGGGTCTGCTCCGAGAGATTGAGGTTAATGACAGCCTCGGATGGGGAGATGATCTTCTTGTCCTCAATAAAATCTCCCAGGTGGCTGTCCTCCTCCTCTCCGATGGGAGTCTCCAGGCTGATGGGCTCTTTTGCAATCTTCAGAACCTTCCGAACCTTCTCCAGGGGGAAGTCCATCTTCTCGGCGATCTCCTCCGGAGTGGGCTCGCGGCCATACTCCTGCACGAGGTAACGTGAGGTACGTATAAGCTTGTTGATTGTCTCAATCATGTGGACAGGAATGCGGATGGTTCGGGCCTGGTCGGCAATGGCGCGGGTGATGGCCTGTCTTATCCACCAGGTGGCGTAAGTGCTGAACTTGTAACCTCGCTGATACTCAAACTTGTCCACAGCCTTCATCAGGCCGATGTTGCCTTCCTGGATTAAATCCAGAAACTGTAATCCCCGATTGGTATACTTCTTGGTGATACTGACCACAAGGCGCAGATTGGCCTCCACTAATTCGCTTTTGCTCCAACTCGCCTTTTTTTCTCCCATCTCAATAGCTTGAAGAGTCTTGCGTATCTGCTTGCAGGTGAGGCCTGATTCCGACTCAATGCGCTTGATCTTTGCATGGGCATTTTGCAGCACCTTCTCGATCTCAGGCCAATGCTTCTGGACAAGACGCAGTCGCTTGAACGTTTCGGCCTTGAGCATCCCCTCCATAACTAGCTCTTTATAAAGAAGTTTGATGTCTTTGGCAGCAATATGGAAGCGTTTCTCAAGGCTCTGCATCTCGCGTTCACTTTGTTCGATTTTATCCACCATCATCTTGAGGCGTTTGGCTATCCGATCGATTTGGGCATTATTCAAATTGATTTCAAGAATGCATTTTTTTATCTCATCTTTCTTATGCGAAATTGAGTACTTTAGTTGTTTGCGGACCTGTATGTCGTCGAGTAGTATATTCTCCATGCGCTGTCCATCCTCACAGACCTGGTTATGGAGCACTTGGATTCGCTCGATAAGCTCGATCACGCGATTTTTATGGACTTCCTCATCCAGGAAAATATCCTCATCTTCGAGCCCTTTGACAACGTCCTTGATGCGAATCTTTCCCTTTTCCAGCTTCTCACCCAGTTGAAGCAGCTCTATTATTGTGATGGGTGAATTGACTACTGCATCAATGACCTGATTCTCTCCTTCCTCAATTCGCTTAGCAATCTCTACCTCACCTTCTCTGGTCAAAAGAGATACCGAGCCCATTTCATGAAGATACATTTTCACCGGATCATTGACCCTTCCCGGCATCCCCTCTTCCAGAAGAAGATCATCTTTTTCCTCATCTTCTTCGTCGAGCTTGCCGGCAATGGGTCGTTTAGCTTGGACCTTGTCCGTCATCTCGATACCATTTTCGGCCAGCAGTACCACAAGCTCCTCTATCTGATCGTTATCGATATCCACCGGCAGGAAATCATTGAGTTCTTCGTAGCCGATAACCCCTTTTCCCTTGCCTTCCTTTATTAATCTGTCGATATCCTTTATGTCTAGCGTATGAGACATGAGCAACTCCTCTTTAGATGAGGTTTTGTCTCAAGGCCTGTAATTGTGCTCTTCGCTCTATCAAATCCATATGCTCCATTTGCAATTCATTCACTCTTTCCGAATCTCCATTTTCCTGCGCCTCCTGTATATTGGTTCTGTTTCTTTCCAATTCTTTTTGGATTTTCCTCGACTTGATTCTGACAACACAATCGACTGTCGTTCGCTTCCAGTCAATAATATCCTCCATCGTTGAATAAGCCAGTTGCGCAACGAACTCCTGCAATCGCTTGTCTTCGACTATTTGAATTAAGTGATCCGCTTTGAACGTTACTTCGGACTCGACGCATCTTTGAATCCATGGAACAAGGCGCGTTATTTCAGGATCCTGGAAATCCTCCAGCACACCAGTGCTCGCCACGGCTGGTAGGGTATCCGGATGTTGGAGAATAATCCTCATGAGATCCCTCTCGGCGGCATCATGGATAAACTTTTGAGGCTCGTGAGCGTCAGAAAAATTGTCCATTTTTACCCGCATATTCTGGAGCAGGGTGGCGATTTGCTCGCTGCGCACGCCCAGCCTTTGGGCAACACGCTCGATGTATAGACCGCGTGATATAGGATCGGAGATGGCTGACAGGTGTGGAACCATCTGGTCGATCACTTGTCGCTTTCCTTCCACCGTATCCGGATCGATTTGCTGCATAAGCCATCGGAGGTAAAAATCCAGGACCATAGGCGCTTGGACGATAAGTGTCCTGAAGGCATCAGCGCCTTTCTCGCATACGAAATCATCCGGGTCCTGCCCCCCGGGTAAAACGACAGCCCGTGCTTCGATCCCTTCTGATAATAAAAGCGGAAGCGATCTGGCCATGGCTTTCACACCGGCTTCGTCTCCATCAAAGACCAACACCATACTTTGACTGTATCGTTTGAGAATTTGGAGTTGGGTCCGCGTTAGGGCAGTTCCCAGCGGCGCAACTAAGTTATGAATGCCGTGTGAAGAAAGGGAAAGAATGTCGAAATACCCTTCCACCAGGATGACGTGTCCTTCTTTCTGGATCGCTTCTCTAGCCTGGAACAGCCCGTACAAACTGCCACTTTTGCTGTAAATGGGCGATTCTGGTGAATTCAAATACTTCGGCTCCCCGGCCTCCAGAATACGTCCCCCAAAACCGATGACCTTGCCCCTGACATCCTGGATCGGGAACATTACGCGATCCCGAAAGTAATCGTAATAGCTACCCTCTTTTTGCCCGGGCTTGATCAATCCGGCCTTCTGGGCCAGGTCAAACGAGTATCCCTTTTTTTTAAGATAATTCAGCAGGCCTTCCCAAAGGGGAGGTGCATATCCCAGCCCGAACTTTTCGATGCAGGAAGTTGAGATGGCACGCTCTGACAGGTATCGGAGCGGCACCTCACCTGAGGATGAGCTGAGTTGGTTGCGGAAATACCAGGCAGCCTCTTCATTGATTTTATAGAGCTCCTGTTTTTGATCGATTTCCTCCTTTTGCCTGGGTGAGAGGGGCCGTTGGGGCAAACTAATACCATATCGTTTGGCAATTTCACGGACTGCCTCGGGGAACGAGACACCTGTCATCATCATGTAAAAACGGAATACATCGCCACCCGCGCCGCATCCGAAACATTTGAAACTTCCTTTCTCTTCATTCACATGAAAGGAAGGGGTTTTCTCCGCGTGAAACGGGCACAGCCCCACATAATTCCGGCCCGCTTTTTTCATCGTGACATAATTGGTCACGATGTCGCGAATATTGGCGCTACGTCGAATTTCCTCGATCTTTTCGCCGGAAATGATCCCTTTATAAACACTTGGCTTCATTTAAATGGTCAGGATTAATCCTTAAGATGAACCAGGGTGACTCCCGAGCCCCCCTCTTGCGGTTGACCAAATGCAATGGTTGCCACGCACCGATGTTCACGAAGGTGCTCTTGCACCGCCTGCCGCAAGCGGCCGGAGCCATGACCGTGCACAATCCGCAGGCGGTCCACGCCGGAGATAATGGCATCGTCGATGTGCTTGTCCACCACAGGCAGTGCCTCCTCAACAGTCATGCCGATGATATTCAACTGGCTTAATGGGTGGAGAGGCTCTTTTTTTGGGAGCAGAACTGTGGCATCTTGATAATGCCTCTTTTGCCCACCACCTGTCCCGATGGATGGCACAGCCAGATCATCCAGATGGGTGCTGACCTTCATGGCTCCTATCTGGACTTCGACAGCATTTCCCTCGGTGTCTATCTGCTTTACGATTCCTTCTAACCCACCCAGACTCTGAATGGCAACAATCTGACCTTTCACGGGGGGCTGACTCAGGCGCTGTAGATCTGGATAAGAGACTTTTAAGGCTGATCTAATCTTCTGGCGGATGGCCTCCACCTCTTTCCAGTGATGGCTGGCTTTGCCCTCCCGGGATTCTGAAAGCTCCTTTACTATTTGTCGTATTTCAACACGACCGCGACGGATCACATCGCGTGCTTCCCGCTCGAATGTTTTCAGCAACTCGTCCCTTCGCCGAACCATAAGTGAGAGGATGTCCTCCAGCCGGGAAAGGATATGGTTTGAGTTAGTACGAATCTGGCGAATCTCCTTTAGGTGAAGTTCCATGGACCGGTGGGTCTCTTGAAAGTCTTGTATCAATCTCACCGCCACTTTTTGCTCATCCGACCGGTAGAGCTCAGCCCTCATCAGGATAGGCTCCGGAACGCCCAGATCGGCCAAAACCAACATGGCGTTGCTTAGCCCGGGAATGCCGTATATCAACTGATACAGGGGCTGCAGGTTTTCATGGTCAAAGGCTACGGAAGCATTGATTACATCTGAGTGTTGGTAAGCATATGTCTTTACAGCGTTGAAGTGGGTTGTGGCCGCCACAAAGATTTTCCGCTCCCGAAGGTAGTCAAGGATGGAGAGAGCTAATGCTGAGCCCTCTTGCGGGTCCGTGCCCACGCCGATCTCGTCCAATAGAACAAGGCTGTTGGAATCGATAACCTCGCAGATATCAACAAGTCGTCGAACATGGGCAGAAAATGTACTGAGGCTCTTTTCGAGATCTTGCTCGTCCCCGATATCGGCCATGATGTGTCGATAAACAGGTAGATGGCTACCCTCACCAGCTGGAATGGGAATCCCGGATTGGGCCATAAGAGCCATAAGCCCCAGTGTTTTCAATGCCACTGTTTTGCCTCCCGTGTTGGCGCCGGAAATGATCAACGTGCGCTGCTCTCCGCCAAAGCGGATATCCACGGGGACTACTTGTTCCTCCCGTCCTTCGAGGCGAAACTGGTGCACTAGCAAGGGGTGCCGAGCCGCATGTATCTCCACCTTATCGGAATCATCCAGCAAAGGTGTGGTGCACTTCAGAGATTCAGCCCATCGCGCGATGGCATGAAGAAGATCTATCTTGGAAAGCAAGGAGAAGTTCTTGTCGAGGATGTCCGCCTCCTGCCCCACAAGAGCGGTCAGCTCTGTAAGGATGTGCTGTTCTTCCTCGCGTTCACTGCGGTAAAGGAGATTCAGCTCATTGTTAGAATCGACAATAACTAGAGGTTCTATAAAAAAGGTTGCCCGGCTTTGCGACTGATCGTGCACAATTCCTGGGATAGCGGGTCGATGATCGGCACGAATGGGAATGACAAAACGATCGTTGCGAATGGTAATGATTCGATCCTGTATTGCGGATTTATAACGATCATTATATAGGATGGATTCCAACTGATGCTTGATCCGGTTCTTTAACCGCACTATTTCGGAGCGAATTTTTGCAAGCTCGGGGCTTGCTGTGTCCAGGATTTCGCCGCGAGGTCCGATTGAGTGACGTATGCGAGTTTCGAGTTGGGGCAAGGGAGTCAATTCAGTGCCCATGGTGTGGAGTAGCGGATATTCCGCTCCCCCATCTTTCAGTCTTTGGGCTGTTCTGTGCATTGACTCCAGCGTGCTGAGAATGTCCAGAAGCTCTTGAGGAAGGAGCTTTGCTCCTTGAACCCGACTTCTACGCAAAGCCGATTGGATATCCCTGACACCCTCCAGCGGCAAATCCCCATTTACAGCCCGAAAGGATTTCATCTGGGCCGATTCCTGTTGCAGTCTTTGGGCGGTTTCCAATCGGCCCACGGGCATCAAGGCTTGGCACTTTCTTCGGCCAGGCTCTGAAATGGCCAATTTGGCCAATAGTTCCCGTATTTTGTGAAATTCGAGGACCGTCAGCGTATGCTGATCCATGGTTCTACCACTGGACCACGCGCCTGTTCCTTCACAATTGATGTCTTACGGTTTGCCGATTCATCCACAAGCTGGAGGTGCACGGTCAATCGCCAACGGGACATAAAATCGGGCGCGAATAGTTTTCGCCCTTCGGGGCGGCTCTCATCATTCAAAATCGAGAATATTTTAGAAACTTTCCCGGAAAATCTTACTGATGATCGATTTCTGATAGTCTGGAATGCCACAAGCAATTGATCTCACACGATGATTAGCATATATGGAGGCGATTCACAAGGACGCCAGTTCTTCTTTAACGATTTCTCCGACCATTTTTCCGTCGGCCTGTCCTTTGAGCTGGGGCATAAGGACCTTCATGACTCTTCCAAAATCCTTCGGGCTGGCAGCCTCAGTCTCCCGAATCGCCTGCTTTATGCGAGCCTGAATCTCCTCATGTGAAAGTTGGGGCGGCAAATAGGAGGAAATGATCTGAAGTTCCTCCTCCTCTTTGGAGGCAAGATCTTCTCGCCCTCCTTTGCGAAATTGTTCTATAGAGTCTTTCCTCTGTTTGGTGAGGGAACTCAGTACTTCAATCACTCCCTGATCATCCAGTTCTTTTTTTCTTGCAATTTCCAGGTTTTTAATGGCGGCCCTTATCATCCGGATGGTGGAGAGGCGAGATTTGTCCTTGGCCCTTGTAGCTTCTTTCAGATCTTCCATCAATTGTTCTTTCAGTGCCATTCTTTCATTCCTCGAACTTTCGCATTCTTTTTAGGGCCCTTTTCCTTGCTGCAAGCGCCTTTTTCTTTCTCTTTACGCTGGGTTTCTCGTAATGTTCCCGCTTTCTGAGTTCCGATAAGATACCTGCTTTATCACATTGCTTCTTGAATCTTTTCAGAGCGCTCTCGAAGGATTCGCTCTCCCTAATCCTGACCCCTGGCATTACATTTTCCCCCCCTCCAATACCGGTTGATGGGCAAACACTGCATTATGATCTTCTTTCTCGATAAAGTTTAAAAAATTATTTTAACAAAATCACTTAATTATGTCAAGAAATTTCAACAAACTATATGGCTATTGAGCTTTTTTGGATATCTGTCCAGCCCTGAATCCTCCATTGCTGGACTGTCATTCCAGTGCCTTAATCAAGATTCTTCATCAAAGGACTTAGAGTAATGCTTGATATTGATAGCTTTTTTTATTCTTAATTTTACAACCCAATTATTGTACTCTTGTGGCCCAATACTAAGGATGTACCGCTCTAATTTTGCTGTACTGTCAAAGCCGGGCCAGGCACTGCTGAGACATATTTTATTGTTTGTCTTGTTCGCAAAAGAAAGCGCCCTGAATGGTACTCGTGCATGAAATGGCGTTATTTACGAGATGTATAATGCAGTCTGATTCCTTAAATTTCCTATTTTGGAACGGGATTACGGCACATATAGGTAGTTTAAGGAGAGATATTTCCCCCGTAGCAACCATTTTAAATCTTCGGCATCACTCCCAAAAACGAAATCCCAAAGGGAAAACCTCCGTTTCCACTCGGGGTAAACGAGGGATGGTTCCCCCGAAATTTCCGCCAGATCGGCCGCTATTCTGACAGCGTCGTGGAAATTACCCATCTGGTCCACCAAACCCAGAGCCTGGGCTTGCTGGCCAGAGAATATCCGACCGTCGGATATTGTCCGGACCTTTTCCAGGAGTAAATTCCGGCTTTCAGCTACGGACTGGATGAATTGTTCATGGACATCGTCAATAAGATCCTGAAGAATTTTCTTCTCCTTGCGAGACATATCCCGCAGGGGTGATCCAATGTCTTTATATTCGCCGCTCTTGATGACCACGCCCTTGAGCCCGATCTTGTCCATCAACCGTTGAATATTTGCAAACTCCATGAGAACGCCGATACTTCCCGTAATGGTACCGGGGTTGGCGACGATCTTGTGGGCTGGACAGGCAACATAGTATCCACCCGAAGCAGCCACGGATCCCAATGATGCAACGATCTTAATCTCCTTCGCCACCCGACGCACTTCAGTATAAATCTCCTGGGATGGACCTATAGCGCCTCCTGGCGAATTGATTCGCAGGACGATTGCTCTCACTCGCTTATTTTTCCGGAATTTCTGGAGTTGCTCGATGATGGGAGTGGCATTAGTGATGATTCCCTTGATCTCGACTATCCCGATCTTCTCTTTAGGTGCAAAGGTCAGTTCACCTACTTGATAGTAACGGGCATAAAAATATATGCTCGTCATAAACAAGGCAAATACTGCTGCAATTATGCCCAAACCGGTCAAAACTGGGTGGCGGTTCATCCGCTTACCTGAAATCAATCATCATCGGAATCATCGGAACCCTTATTTTTGGGATTCTCTTCTTCCCCTTCGGCCAGCTCATTGGGTTCTGTTTCCAATGCTTCGGTCTTTTGTTGCTGATTTTGTTCCTCAGGCTGTTCTTGCGGGGAAAGAGAGGCTTCTTGCTGACGTTTTTCTATCTCTTCTCTCAGGAGTGCTCCCATGCTCGTGGTTGCTGATTCCTGAGTCTGGATATATTCATCCTGTTGGCTTTTCCCCACTATAAACTCCATTTCCTTGATGCTGAGCCCAATTTTGCGCTCTTTTTTGTTGACCTTCAGTACAACTGCCGAGATGGTATCCCCGATCTTCACCACTTCTTCTGGTCTATTGATCTTTTCCTTGCTCAATTCAGATATGTGGATTAACCCTTCGACCCCCTCCTCGATCTCCAGAAATACTCCAAAATCGGTGACGTTCGTGACCACTCCAGTCACGACGGTGCCAGCCTTGTACCTCTTGGGTATACTCTCCCAGGGGTCTTCCTCCAGTTGCTTTATTCCCAGGGAAAAGCGTTCATTTTCCTGATCCACGTTCAGAACTATGGCCTCCACTTCCTGGCCTTTCTTAAAAAGCTCCGATGGATGCTTTATGCGTTTATTCCAGGATATATCAGATATATGTACCAGTCCATCGATACCCTCGTCCAGGCCGATAAAAATGCCAAAGTCAGTGATATTTCTTATGCGACCAGCGATCTTAGTCCCTTCCGGGTACTTCTCGGCAACTATGGTCCAAGGGTTTACCATGACCTGTTTCATTCCCAGAGATATGCGGCGATTGAGTAAATTCAAGTTAAGAACAGACACATCCACAATATCGCTAACGTTTACAAGGCGTGAGGGATGACGCGGCTTCTTAGCCCATGACATCTCTGAGATGTGCACTAATCCTTCCACTCCAGGCTCAAGCTCCACGAATACACCATAATCGGTGATGTTCACCACTTTTCCGTGGGTTCGAGATCCCACTGGATATTTCTGTTCGACGCTTTCCCAGGGATCGGGTGTCATCTGTTTGAGCCCCAGCGAGACACGCTCGCGTTCTTGGTCGAACTTTAAGACCTTAACCTGAATCCTGTCCCCCACTTCCAGCACTTCTTTTGGATGGTTGATGCGGCCCCAGGACATATCAGTAATATGCAGAAGTCCGTCCAATCCACCCAGGTCAATAAAGGCGCCATACTCCGTAATGTTCTTAACCACTCCCTCTATAACCTCGCCTTCCCGGATTCGCTTAAGCGCCTCGGCCTTTAGTGCTTCCCGCTCGCGCTCAAGAACCTTTCGACGCGACAGGACCACGTTGCTGCGCTTCCGGTTGAATTTTAGGACGGAAAATTCCGTGGTCTGGCCAATGAGTTTTTCCAGGTTGCGCACAGGGCGCAGATCCACTTGGGAGCCGGGCAGGAAAGCCGGTACACCCACATCCACGGAAAGACCTCCTTTAATCCTTGCCAGAATCTTTCCCTGGATCACACTGTCGGTTTCATAAGCCTGTGCAATTTCCTCCCAGATCTTGATCTTATCGGCCTTGTCTTTTGAAAGTATGATGATTCCCTCGTCATCTTCTCGTGCCTCCAGAAGGACGTCAATCACATCACCCACTTTGATGGTTATGCTTCCATCCTCATTCTTAAACTCCTCCAGAGGAATCTCCCCCTCGGATTTGTACCCCACATCCACCATGACGTTTTCCTGGCCGACATGGACTATGGTGCCTTTGACGACTTCCCCTTCCTGGATATTGCGCAGGCTTCTTTCGTAGAGGGACTGGAAATTCTCCCTTTCCTCGCTTACCAAAAACTCCGGTTGGGCACTTTCTCTTACAGGTTCAATTTCCTGTGGTTTTTTATTTTCTACTTCTGCTGAAATTACTTCTCGATCGACTTCCATTACTTCGGACATTTCCTCTTCATTATTGCCATCTCCCGGGTCTTGTTGTTGGTGATTTTCATTACTCTGATCCTTATCCCACATTAACCTTACCCCCAATTGTTTAAAAAATTTCAGAAAATCTTATACACCAAATTTTATATTAACTCATAATTAGCGCTGAATATCAAGTTTTTTTTAATATTCGCTTATATTATTTGAAAAAATTTTCCGTAAGAACTGAAACAGTACCTCTAGCGCTAATAAACATTATCCAGAGCCTTCCTCAGAGGGCCTTGAGGTAAGGTGTGTGCCTGAGCGATCAGAGTTCCAAATGGACTCGCTCCCGAATATGCCTGATCATTTCTTCAAGCACTTCTGCAATGCTTTTGTCCGTTGTATCTATTATCACTGCGTCCCGGGCTGGTCGGAGAGGAGCCAGATCTCGTTCCCGATCCTGCCGATCCCGCTGGTGCATGCTCTGGATCACTGATTCCAGTTGAACATCCATACCCCGTTCTCTCAACTCACGAAACCTTCTCAGGCCTCTTTCCTCTGCTCTGGCATCCAAGTAGAACTTTATATGAGCATCCGGGGCAACAACAGTTCCGGTATCCCTCCCCTCCAGGATTGCTCCATTTCTCGAAATAATCTGCCGCTGGAGTCCCAGCAGAGCCCTGCGGACCGGGGCCTTGGTGGATATGCATGAGGCGATCTCGCCAACGCTCTCCGAGCGGATTTCATGGCTGACCTCTCGTCCCGAAGAAAATATAAGGAGCCGGTCTTCTTTCCACTGGACGCGAATCTTCAGGTTCCGACACAAACTTTCCAATTGATCATCATCCTTGATGTCAATATGACGGCGAATCACCTCCACGGCCACCGTGCGATACAATGCCCCGGTATCCAGATACGGAATATCCAGTCGCTGAGCTATTAATCTTGCAAGGGTGCTTTTGCCCGTGCCAGATGGGCCATCTATGGTGATAACCCGCAGAGCGGCTTTCACAGAGACTCCAGTAAATGCATGAATCCGGGGAAAGAGGTGTTTATGCAGTCAGTATCCTCCACGATGGTTTCTCCCCTCGCCCTCAACCCGGCAATAATCAAAGACATGGCAATCCGGTGGTCGCCATAGCTGCTGCATTGCGCCCCGGTTATTTCGGGATTGCCCTGGATTATCAATCCATCGGGTGTTTCCTCCACATCCGCCCCCATTTTATGCAGCCCCTCAACCATAGCCCGGATTCTATCTGTTTCCTTTACTCGCAGCTCCTCGGCGTCGGCTATAATGGTTTGTCCCTCAGCAACTGAGGCCAGAACGGAAATTATGGGCAATTCATCTATAAGCTTGGGAATAATAAAGCCACGCAGTTCGATGCCTTTAAGTTGAGCATAGCGTGCTGTAATATCCGCGACGGGTTCCCCCGATCGTTCCCGAAGGTTGTCCACCTTGAACTGGCCTCCCATCGCTGCCAGAGCCTCCAGAAAGCCTGTGCGGGTTGGATTGACCCCCACATCCCGAACGGTGACTTCGGAGTCCGGTACCAAGATCGCTGCGGCCAGAACAAAAGCGGCCCCCGATATATCGCCTGGAATCCATATCTCTCCCCCGCGCATTTGTTGATGGCCCTCCAGATGTATGCTCGGGCCGGAGATCTTTAGAGACAAACCGAAAAGCCCGAGCATTCGCTCGGTGTGGTCCCTTGTTGGCACTGGCTCTTCAATGGTAACACCACCCTCCGCGTATAAACCAGCCAGCAATATGCAGGATTTGATCTGTGCACTGGCTTTTTCCGGCCGATGGTTGATGGATCGCAGTGCTCCGCCCTGCACGGCCAGAGGAGGAAAGTTCACATCTTGCCTGCCCATGATGGTGGCACCCATGGAGCGTAGAGGTCGGGTGACCCGGCCCATGGGCCGATTGCATAAATATTGATCTCCAGTCAAGACAGAAAAAAAGCGCTGGCCGCTGAGCAAACCCGCCAGAAGGCGCATGCTGGTGCCGGAATTCCCCATGTCAAGCACTTCATTTGGCTCTCTCAAGCCTCTCAGTCCTACTCCGTGCACATTGAGATCATTGCAACCCTCCCCGGTGATGGATACTCCCATGGCCTGAAGGGCATCCGCGGTTCTTCTCACGTCTTCTCCGCTCTGGATGCCATGAATGCTGGTCATTCCTTCGGCAACAGAAGAAAGGATGATCGCCCGATGGGAAACGGATTTATCTCCGGGAACCTTTACTTCTCCTCGAAGTCCTCTTCGGGAAGTCACTATAATATTAGCCATTTTTTCTATTTATCAGGACAATAGCCTAGTGTTTCTCGCGCCAGCGCCTTATAGCCGGCAAAATGACCTGTATTCATCTTTTTCATTCCAAACCCAGGCGAGGTGCCAAGAAGCTGATCGAAAGGATCAGCCCCACGATACCGTGAAGCATAATGGTTGCAGCCTGAGCGGGAATGATCCGCACTGGGTCACCATAAAACCGCAATACCACGCGAGTGGCCTTCCACGCCACTGGCAGCGTTCCTATGGATAACACTGCCAGCCAGGGCAATATTCCAGTAAGAATGGGAAGGCTTATGGAGAGATAAATGGCCGCCATCAATAGGAGATATCCCCGGGCCGCGCGTTCGGGCCCCAACAGAACAATGAGGTGGTTCTTTCCCGCATGACGATCAGCCTGGTAATCGGGGAACTCATTAACATAAAGGATACTTGCGACAAGAATCCCCACGGGAATCGAGGCCCAGAAAGCATTCCATGAAAATCGGCTAGTCTGGACGAAATAAGCTCCCAGAACCGACATGGGGCCGAGCAAGATCCCCACCAGAATCTCTCCATATCCTCGATAGCCGATTTTGAACGGGAATGCAGTATATGCATAGGCGCAACAGAGCCCAACCGCCCCAATGAGAATCAGGAGCCAGCCAGAGCATGCAGCAAGGAAAAGCCCGATGCAGGCAGCCAATCCAAAACAAACCCAGGCAGCACGTAGGATTATACCTGGCACCATCTCTCCTTTCTGAATCATCCGGCTTCCGCCGGAAAAGGGGGTCAGATGAATATTTATCACATCAGCGCCGCTTAGGTGATCGTAATAATCATTGATCAGGTTGGTTCCCGCGTTAATGGCCATATTAGCCACAGCAGCCAGTAAGAAAAGCCAGAAATGGAAAAATCCTTCCTCATAAGCCACCGCTGTTCCTACCAGCACGGGTATAAACGCGGCTTGGAGGAATGGAGCCCGAGTAGCCCGGATCCATCGTTTAATCAGGTTCATGATTGGCTATTTTTTCGCTCCTTGATCTGTTTTTTCAGTTCCTCCACCCAAGCCCGAACCATTCCTGCGTGGACGTTATCAGGGGCAATTCGGAGATATTTCTCCCACGCTTCAATAGCGCCAGAGAGGTCTTTCAGATCATTTTGCAAAACTATACCCAGATTGAAAAGGCTTTGCGCATGGCGAGGATCGATCTGCGTAACCTTTCGAAAAAGCTCTGCCGCCTTTTCGGGCTCTCCCACTCTGCGATACATGATCCCCAGGTCTGTCATAACCTCGGGATCATCGGGCTTCAATTCCACTGAGCGTTTATAAGCCTCGATGGATTTCAGGTATTGATTAATGTCAAAATAATAATTTCCCAGTTGCGTCCAGGCTTCCGCCTGATCGGGATTAAGCCTCGTCTTGTCCAGTAAAGCCTGTTCGATAAGGCGCGATTTCTTCGGATCTATCGGGCCCCCCGTTATGGGAGGTGGCATCTGGGTGACTGTGCCGCTCGACTCACCTGCAACCTGGATAGGCGCGTCCGCGGTCTTCATAATGGTAATCAAAGTACCGGAAAAAATTCCCAACATAAAGGCGACGAGCACAAGTATGATTACTTTCTCTTTTTTCATTATTATATCATTATAAATTCTGATTCTTTGGCGCTTCTCCCATCTCCAGTCTCTAATATACTAATGGATGAACTCTTGTGACCCTTAATGAGAAAGCATACTCGGGAAGAACTCCAATGTAAGGCCTTCTTCCTAACATGCAGGCCTTACTGAATTGGTGCTGGCATTCATCCTGTATTTTGAGACAGGTATTAATTTAACTCTAGCGGCTTTCTATATCTCTGTCAAGATCGAATTCCCATGATAATTTTGTTTACCTGGAATCGAAACGGTAATTGAATTCATCTAGATATCTGTGAAAGTGTTTTTTCGACCCATGGGAGTGGGCAGATTGTTAGTCGAGTGATAAATTTGCGAACATGGGGAAAAATCTCGATTGCCTTTGGGGAACCATTAACTGGGCTTTGCCAGAAATCAAAGCAAAAGGCTAATGGTGGATAAAGATACATCCCATCTGAGTTGATGATTACATTATCACTGAGCTACTGATGGAGAAAGGTCTTTGCCTGATCGGAAAAAAGAGCTCCATCGCGCTCAAGCTTCCACGGCCACAGCCTTTGGGCCGAGATTCCCCGGTCACCATAACGGGAACTTTGTTGTGAGTTCCGCAGCCTCGTTTGCAAGGCTTTTTCTTCCCGCTTATATAATTGTGTCATCAAGCTCGATAATACCCTGAAGGCTATAACAAGGTCTTTTTCTTGCATGGCTTTGAGAATTTTATGGCACCAAGTCCAGACGATATGATAGGATAAGCTTAAATGATTTTGTAGTTGACAAGCTTAACAGACGATAAATAAGGGGGGATAAGAAAGATGGCCCAAGAACAGCCCTTCAAAGGCTTTCTGGTTTTTAAAAGATGATTTGAGCAATGACAGAAATTTAATGCGGACAACATGAGCCTTAATAAAATAAATCCACAATTAGTATTAGGAGGCACCTCTCTTTGAACTTACCCAAAAAATGCAAGATTACCGAATATAATACATAACATGGAAGCGACTATAGGACTTGGCATTGACGCAGGAGGCACATACACCGATGCTGTGCTCATGAGGATTGATCGAAACGAAGTCCTGGACTGGGCCAAAGCCCCAACCACGCGCCCTGACCCCCTGGGTGGCATTGAGCAAGCTCTGGATAGGCTGAACCCACGGCTCCTGGGGCGGGCTGCGCTGGCAGCCCTGTCCTCAACTTTTGCTACCAATGCAATAGTGGAGAACAGGGGTGCGCCCGCCCTATTGATTCTAGTCGGGTACGAGGGTGTGGAGCCGGCCCGTTTCAATTCGGTGCCCCTGGTTCGAGTCAACGGAGGTCACGACGTAGATGGTGAGCCTAAAGCGCCACTGGAGATTGATCTTTTGCGGCGCCGCGTGGAAGAGAACGATGCCGGGGTGGAAGCCTATGCCATAGCGGGTTACTTCAGCGTCCGCAATCCGGAGCATGAACTGCTGGCCGAGAAGGTGATCCGGGAGGCCTCAGGTAAGCCTGTTGTTTGCGGCCACCGACTTTCCATGAGGCTGGATGCCATTGTTCGCGCTCATACAACCTACCTCAACGCAAGGTTGATCCCTCTGATCCACGGCCTAATCGAATCCGTAGAGATTGCGCTTAAGCACAGGGGACTTCGTGTTCCTCTTGTGGTGGTAAAAGGAGACGGCAGCCTGATGGGGGTTGAGATGTGCAGGAAGCGCCCCATCGAAACCATCCTCTCCGGCCCCGCCGCCAGTATTATAGGAACCCGGCTTCTGGCCAGTGCAAGAGACGGGCTGGTGGTGGACATGGGAGGGACCACCACGGACATGGCCATGCTTAAGGACGGCATGCCTGTGCTAAGTTCCAGGGGCGCTCTGGTGGGAGGATGGCAGACTCACGTGGAGGCCATTGAAATCCGCACCATCGGCCTGGGAGGTGACAGCCATGTGCAAATGGAGTTGGAAAAAGGGGTCGTGGTTGGGCCCTCGCGGGTGATACCCCTGGCCGTGCTGGCGACGCAGCACCCCGGCGTGATACGCGAGCTGCAGCAAATGGAAAATTTCCGCCTCCACCGGAGTCTGCACCCGGATGTGTTTTACCTGCTGATGGAGAGGGGGCCCCGGCGCAATTCTCTGTTAACCGATCTCGACAGGGACTTGCTTGAGCAGTTGTCTAAGGGCCCGCGTCCGGAGATGGCCCTTGTGGGCAACCAGGTGGACTACGCTCGGCTGTGGGCGCTGGAGCGACTGGAGCGCACCGGTTATGTTATGCGGGCCGGGCTTACGCCCACTGACATCCTTCACGTTCAGGGGCGGTGCGGGCTGGGCCAACCGGAGGCATCCACTCTGGGGCTCAGCTTAGTGGCCCGCTCCTCAAATATGGAGCCCGGCATGCTGGCGAGCTCCGTACTAGAGACAGTCCATCGTCGGCTGGCCCTGGAGATGTTGACCCACACAATATTTCGTGACTCTAGCGCCATCGCCCTGCCCGGTTGTCCAGCCTGTGAGCGCCTGATGAGCCGGTGGATTGGGGATACAGCAGCCGGAGATCATGATTACGATGTAAAATTCTTGCTTCGCCAACCGATTATGGGGGTGGGAGCTCCAGCCGAGGCATACCTTCCGGTGGCGGCGGCTCGTCTGGGTACGAGATGCCATGTTCCCGCCCACGCCGCAGTGGCAAATGCAGTGGGAGCAGTGGCGGGCTCCGTTGTGGCACAGGCCGTGGCCCGTATCCGGCCTGGGAAGGAAGGTGGTTTTGTGCTCCATGCCCCCACGGTCAGGGAGAGGTTCTCAAGCCTTGAGGGGGCTCTGGGACGGGCGCGAGCCATCGTCCGAGAAATGGCTGCCCAGCGGGCGCGCGAAAGCGGTGCAGCAGAGCCGGAGATCAAGCTGGAAGAGCACATGTTCCAACCGGAGACACCGTGGGGCGAGTCCGTGTTCATCGAGCACACCGTCTCGGCCCGAGCTGTGGGCCGTCCGCTGTCCGCTCCGGAGATGGAGCGATCAGGAAAATAAAACGATTAACCGCAAGCACCTCAGCCGTTTAAAGCTCCCCCATCGGCCAACATGGTGGTGCCCGTGACATAGCTGGATGCCTCGGAGGCTAAGAAGAGAGCGGCGCCTGCGATTTCCTCAGGCTTCGCCATCCGACCCAAGGCGGTTCGGCCCAGCCTTTGACTGAGAAACTCCTCGTTCTTCCACAACGCCTCGCTAAAGCGCGTTTGAACAAGCCCCGGAGCTATGGCATTGACCCGGATTCCACGCGATCCCCATTCTTTGGCCAAAACACGGGTCAGCATGACAAGGCTTGCCTTGGTGACGCTGTACATTCCAACCCCTCGCTCCGGGCGGAAGGCCTGGATAGAGGCCACGTTGATGATGGAACCACCTCCGTTTTTCTCCATCACATCAGCCGCGTAGATACTCAGATAAAGCGCACCCTTCAGGTTTACCTCTATAATCTTGTCAAAAATGCTCTCCTCCATCTTCTGGATGGGACCATAAAAAGGATTGGTAGCGGCATTGTTCACCAGAACATCCAGGCGACCCATTTCCCGTTCCGTCCGCTCCACCAGCGCTTTTATGTCACCCATGCGGCCCATATGGGCCGCTACTGGGAAAGCCCGCACGCCACTTCGCGCGGAAATTTCACGGGCTGCCTTCTCCAAGTCAGCCATCTTGCGGCTAGCCAGGATCACATGGGCACCAGCATCGGCCAATCCAATGGCGATGGCCTTTCCAATACCCCGGCTCCCACCGGTGATGATAGCAACTTTTCCATCGAGTTTGAATTTGGAGAGAGTCATGGACATTACTCCTTATCTAATGTGGGGTAGGCTGGAAAACCTGCCCTGAGAATGCAAAGTGACCAAGCTATTGTATGGCAGGCTGGAAAGCCTACCCCACAGATCCTATACTGATGATTATTAACGACGCTTATGTCCCCTAGGGGAGAAGCCCCAAAGAGATGTGCTAAAGTGGGATGTTGCCGTGCTTTCGCCAACCGCGCTCTGGAACAGCCTTTTCGGCCAGCAGGTGCAAGGATTCAACAATTTGTCGTCTAGTGTCCCGGGGGTCTATGACGGAATCAACAAGCATTTTGGCGCTTGCGTAATACGGCTTGGAAAAAGCCCGCTCATATTCCTCCTCACGTCTCTGACGCTCCGCCTCTGGATCGAGAGAGGATCGAATCTCTTTGCCATACAGGATCTCCACCGCGGGCCTCGCCCCCAGAATGGCCAGGCGGGCAGTTGGCCAAGCGATCATCCGATCCGCACCCAATTGTAGAGGACACATCGCGGCTATGGAACCCCCGTAATATTTGCGCAGCACAACGGTGATCTTGGGAACCGTGGCCTCCGTGTATGCGAAAAGCATCTTGGCCCCGTGCCGGATGATGCCCCCATATTCCTGCTGGATGCCAGGCATGTAGCCTGGAACATCGGCGAGGGTTACGATGGGTATGTTGAACGCGTCGCAGAACCGGATAAATCGCGCGGCCTTGTCCGAAGCGTTGATATCAATGGTGCCGGCCATGACTTTGGGCTGATTGGCCACTATACCGCAGGAAATTCCGTCGAAGTGGGCAAAACCGATCAATATGTTTCGTGCCCAGCGCCGGTGAACCTCAAGAAACTCCCCCTTATCCACTATTTCATGAATCACATCAACCATGTCGTAGCTCTTTGAAGGGTTGCTGGGAACCAAATCGAGCAATCGGTCGCAGAGGCGATTGGGGTCATCATCGCATGGGCACATAGGGGGCGAATGTCGATTGCTGGATGGAAGATAATGCAAGAGTTGTTTGATCTCCTGTATGCATTCTTCTTCATTCCGACAGACGAAGTGAACAACACCTGAAATCTCGCCGTGAACCTTCACCCCTCCGAGCTGTTCCAGGTCAACTTCCTCTCCCGTAATTTCCCTGATGACATTGGGGCCTGTCAGGAACATGCGTCCGTGCTGTGCAACCTGAAAGATGTAATCGGTGAGTGCAGGGGAGTAAGCAGCCCCGCCAGCGCAGTTACCCATAATTGCACTGATCTGCGGGACGATTCCCGATGTCAGTGCGTTCTCGTAAAATATTTCCGCATACCCACGGACATTCTCCATTCCCTCTTGGATACGGGCTCCCGCTGAATCGATAAGGCTGATGCATGGAGTGCCGTTCAACCGAGCCATGCGAATGGTCTCGATAATTTTCCGGCCTCCAGTTACACCAGCTGCTCCACCCAGCACCGTAGCGTCCTGAGCGTAGACGGCAACACGGCGTCCTTCAATCGTACCCCAGCCGCATGCCACACCATCTCCCGGATATATTCTCTTATCCATATCGAAGTCTCTGCACTGGTGCTCGGCAAGCATGTAAAGCTCAATAAAAGATTCCTTGTCCAGCAGAAGATCCAGCCGTTCCCGGGCGGTCAGCTTTCCCTTGGAGTGCTCTTTTTCAATCCGCTCCAGCCCGCCTCCCAGGATCGCTCGCCTCTCCCTCTCCTGCAATTCAGCCAATTCTGCCAATGATATCCCGAATTTCTCCATTTTGCTACTCCTGAAAAATTGACTGTATTCTATTGAGTACTTTCAGTTTACAGGTTTCTATGTCAGTGTAGCAAAAATTGCTTGTTCTCACAAATAATTTAATCAATGCAGGCTATATGGGCAAAAAAAAGACGGCCCTTAGGCCGTCTTTATCATCCCCCTAATCTTTATGGCAGCTTTACAACATTATCTTCAGAAAAACGACAATTCTAATTCCAAATAAGCCGCCCCGCTATCACCTCTACTTCTGCTTAAACAAGAATTAGATGAAGGGGAAATCCTACAATCGGAAATGACGACTTCTCTCAACTCTCTATTGCTAGTTCTTCGGGAATACCTATCGAAGTCGTCCCTCCACAGCGTGCACTTCAATGTTTCACATTTTTTTATTTAGCAATGTTCATGCCATAAATATTGAATTCCATGTTTCCACCGGGGGTCAAGGAATTTTAGCTTAGATATCAAAGCATTAGACAATTCTCAGGCTTCTGTAAATTCGCATACAGGCCATCATATGGCACGGGAAGGGCGCATGATTTACGTATTCCATGTTCTCATACGCATGATTTACGCGATATCCTCTGTATTGCCATAAGGATTTTCCCTTGCAACAATGATCCTTTTTTTGATACATAACATATACAACGCATGTTAAATCCAATAAGGGAGGAACCATTCGTGTTAGACATTGGACGCGAGCTGAAATATCCGCTGCATGACGATCGCTGGTTGATGAAGATAATAATTGGCGGCATACTAAATATTATCCCGGTGATATGCTTCTTACCATGGGGGTATGCATACCGGATCTTTCGCAAGACATTACGAGGAGAAGAACTGCTTCCTCTTCCTTCGTGGGACCGCTGGAAGGATAATTTCTTAAAAGGCTTGACTATCTTCGTGCTGATTATATGCTGGATGGTTATTCCTTTGTATATTCTCTATAAGATTAACGCAGTGCTCGGCCTGCTGGCCTTGGCTGCGGCTGCCATTCTTTTTCCCATGGCATTATCTTGTTATGCTGTAGAGGAGCGCTTTACCGATGCATTCCGCTTAAAGAAAATTTGGCAGAGAATCTTTTCATCCAGGACTCGCTATGCCAGTGCATGGCTGTCCAGCTGCGTCATGTTCATTGTGGGATTGTTTATTTGGCGGTTACCTGTGATAGGTTATCCTCTTGGCGCTTTTCTGTTTTTTTACATACTGCTGGTTTATGCCAGGTTGTTTGGCCTGGCCTGCCGAAGCGATTGGCCGCTATCGGTAACCACTGAAGCAGCCGCCGGGACAGTACAAAACGATTCTTCCCACCCTTCAGCATAAAGCTGTAATGTGAAATAATTAATAAACATGAATCGTTCTCAGACATCATAGTGACTGGCGTCTCAAGCGGCTTCCCCGGATTTTGGGGATTATTCCAGCTTGGGGTTTTTATTTGCTGAGGGTGTTTATTCTCAATGCCTCAGCATTATTTGTGTGACCATTAATCCAAAACAGGAGGAACTCATGGCTTGGAATGACTTAGGAGGAAAAGGGAGGTCGGGCAGGCCAGAAATGCCCGACCTCGATGAGCTGTTTCGCCAGTTCAAACGGCGTTTCGGCATTGCTAGAATCCCCTGGCTTACCATTGTGGTGGTTGTTGTTCTGATTCTCTGGGTGGCATCCGGGATTTATATCGTCGCTCCTGCCGAGATGGGCGTGGTGCAGAGGTTTGGCCGCTATGTGTATACCACAACGCCAGGCCCTCACTACCATCTGCCCTTTCCTATTGAAAAGGTGACCAAGCCCAAGGTCAAGCAGGTTCGGCGGCTGGAAGTCGGCTTCAGGACCATTGCGCTGGTGCCCACCGCCCGCTATCAGCACCTCACCGATGAAGCATTGATGCTCACCGGCGATGAGAACATCATCGATATCCAGTTCATCGTTCAGTACCACATCAAGGACCCGGTTAAGTACCTCTTCAATGTCTACAACATTCCCAAGGCGGTCAAGGATGCCGCCGAGGCTTCCATCCGGGAGGTCATCGGCAAGACCAACATCGACGATGCGCTCACCGTGGGTAAGTTCAAAGTCCAGCAGGACACCAAGCAGCTTTTGCAGAGGATTCTCGATAATTATGAGATCGGGATCAATGTTGCGGCCGTCCAACTACAAGATGTCCACCCACCCCAACAGGTCATCAAGGCCTTCAAGGACGTGGCCAGCGCCCGGGAAGACAAGGAACGTGCCGTCAATAACGCAAAGGGTTACCGCAACGACATTCTGCCCAAGGCCAAGGGAGAGGCGGCCAGGATCACTAATGAAGCGGAGGCTTACAAAGAAGCCGTCCTCAAAAAAGCGCAGGGTGAGACAGCGCGTTTTCTCCAGGTACTCAAAGAGTATAGCAGCGCCAAGGATATCACCCGCCAGAGGCTCTTTCTGGAGACAATGCAAGAAATCTTGCCGTCCATGAATAAGATCATTGTTGAGGGCGCACCGGGCAATAATTTGCTCCCGCTTCTTCCTTTAGGAGAGTGGGTAAGAGAAGAACGAAAAGGAGGCCGGCCATGAAGCCAATTTCAATCATTGCTATCGTTATTGCAGTGGTAGCCCTCTTTATCCTCAGCCAGATCGTATTCACCGTTGATCAGACCCAGCAGGCCATTATTCTCCAGTTGGGCAAACCGGTGCGCGATATTAAAGAGCCGGGGATAAATGCTAAGCTGCCCTTTATTCAGCAAGTGATATTTTTTGAAAAGCGCTTGCTGGAGTATGATGCACCGCCGACAGAGATCCTATCCCGGGACAAAAAGAACCTTAAGGTTGACAACTACTCGAGGTGGCGCATCCAGGATCCATTGCTTTTTTACCAGACCGTCAGGACAGAAATAGGAGCCCGCGCAAGGCTGGACGATATCATCTATGCGCAGCTTCGTGTGGAGCTTGGGAGGGTTGATTTTACGGACATCATATCAAAGAAGCGAGATCCCATCATGGTCACCGTCACCCAGAAAAGCGACCAAATCGCACGGGATTACGGTATTGAAGTCAAGGACGTGCGCATAAAGCGCGCTGACCTACCCGAGCAGAATGAAAGAGCTGTTTTTGGGCGCATGAATGCCGAACGGGAACGTGAGAGTATGCGATATCGCGCAGAGGGTGAAGAAGAAGCGGTGAAGATCAAGACTTTGGCCGACCGCGAGCGGACAATCCTCCTGGCCGAGGCACGCAAGAAGGCCGAGGAACTTAGAGGCTTTGGCGAGGCACAGGCCCTGAAGATTTACGCTGATGCGTACAAGCAGGATCCTCAGTTCTTCGCCCTGTACCGCACCCTGGAGGCTTACAAGAAGTCACTCAAGGAAGGAACCACTCTGGTCCTCTCTCCAGATACCGAGTTCTTCCAGTACCTCAAGAAATATGATTAGACGGCGATGCATAGGACCTCATGTGCCTTCAGCATCCACCTTTTAACACGGACATGGAGCCCTTGTTAGATGTGTGAAAGCCTTCTTTCATTTGTGGAGTTTTATCCTTGACATCCAGTAGGGTTATTATTTTAAATGTAAATGGAATAAAATTGTAAAAATAGGTTCCTGTAAAAACAGCTCAAAAAAGGTAAAGGTGGTGATTTTAAAACAATTCTCAAAAGGAGGTAGTCTTATGAAGAATAACGTAAAAAAAGGGTGTGTTCTGTTCACGATGATCTTGTTCATTTTTGGGATTTTTTCCACCGCATCTTTAGCTGAATCCAAAAATGAGATCATCGAGAAGGCGAAAAAAGAAGGAAAACTTGTATTGTACTGGTCTTTGCCCAGCTCTTTGTCAGTCAAAATAATCGAAAAGTTTAATGAGAAATACCCCTTTATTAAGGTTACAAGGTTTCAAACCTCGAGCTTCAAATTAATTGCCAGATATTACCAGGAAATATTGGCAAGAAGACCCACCTGCGACATGATCTCAATTACGGATCTGCTGCCATTCCTGAAGTTTTACGAAGAAGGTAATCTATTGAAGTATGACAGCCCGGAGTGGGATAATCTGGTAGATTTACCAAAAAACTATATTAAACGGGGATACTGGGCTCCTATTCGGGTATTGCCTATGGGCTGCATGGTGAACACCAATATCGTGGATCCAAAGACTATAAAGAGCTATGATGATATTCTCCAGGATCGGTTTAAAGGCAAAATAGCATCGGGTGATGTCGAGCACAGCGATTGTGCGTACCCTTTTTATTACGCTCTGAGAAAGGCCACAAATTCCACCCATTACTGGAAGCGCCTTGGAGAACTTAAAGCGATGGTGTACACATCCTCGGAGAAAGGTAGCGAGGCCTGCGTTGCTGGTGAATGGCCAGCGATATTCGATATATGGCTTTACAGATCATATCAATATGGAGTGAAAAAAGGAGCGCCGGTTAAGAGTATTATTCCAAAAGAAGGAGCTGTCGTTATTCCAAATCCCAGCGCCATCATGAAACAAGGGAGAAATCCGAACAGCGCTAAATTAATGCAAGACCACTTGTTTACGAAAGAAATTCAGACGCTGGTTGTAGAAATGATCGGCGCCCATGTGGCCCGCAAGGATGTGGTCGTCCCTAAGGGTCAAATCGAGTGGAAGGATATTAAGGTCATACCCCTGGACTATGATGAAGCCGCAAAGCTTCGTAAGGAATGGATTGCTGACTGGAAGAAGCTCATGAATCGGTGATGAGCTGTTTGTAAAGGCCCGCTGGTTCTGCCGGATCCAGCGGGCCTTATACCATGGCAAACAATTATCTGAAAAGCAAAGAGAGACAAGAGAATCTTCATGCTTAATTTCCTAAGAAGTGTGTGGAGAACTGAATACATTGTCGGGGTCATAACGGCTCTACTTGTTTTATTTCTAATCATCTACCCACTGACCATGTTGTTATATGGAGCCTTGCGCTCTGTGATGCCAGGTGCGGAAGGCCAATTGCATTTCAATAACTTTATTGAAGCATTCACCGATATAAGTGTATTAAATGCTCTCAAAAACACCCTCCTGATATCCACCTTTGTCATGTTTGCTTCTTTTTTACTGGCTGTCCCTATCGTCTGGATTGTCACACGAACTAATACGCCAGGTGCAAAAATATTGGAAACAATGAACCTTATCCCGTTTTTGCTTTCTCCGTTCATTAATGGAATAGCTTGGACAACACTGGCAAACCCGAAGACAGGATTGATTAATGTATGGCTTCATACATACTTAGGCTTTCCTGAGACAACATTTGATATTTACACACCTGCTGGAATTACACTTTGTTTGACAATATATTATGTGCCCTATATTTATTTATTTCTTGTGGGTTCATTTAAGACCATGGACCCGGCATTGGAAGAGTCGGCAAGAACCTGTGGCGCCAGCATATTCAAAACTATCACCCGGGTGACCCTCCCCCTAGCGCTCCCTTCAATTTTGGCGGCCGCTTTCATTGTTTTTGTCCATTGCGCTGGAATGTTCGCGGTTCCCGGACTGCTGGGCATGCCACGAGGTTTTTTTGTATTAACCACCAAAATTTTTGGATATATGTCCACGTACCCTGTTAACTACAATATGGGCGCTACTGTGGGCAGCGTGTTACTGATTATTTCGTTGGTGGGGGTATTTGTACAGAGAAAGATCATGGGACGCCGTTCTTTCGTTACCGTAACCGGCAAAGGCTTCCGCCCGAATATCATTGATCTGGGGAGATGGAAGTATGTGACACTGGTAACAAACCTTTTATATCTGGTTCTTACTGCGGTTTTACCCTATATGGCGCTGTTTCTGGTGGCTTTTTCAAAGTACTGGGCGGGAAAGATTGATTCAAGTCTTTTCACGTTGGAGAACTTCAAGTACGTTCTCGTGGATACCCCTTTAACCATCAGGGCCATAAAAAACAGCCTTACCATTGCCATTGTTGCCGGAGCTGTCTGTTTATTCATCGGACTTATTGTCTCTTACCTGACACTTCGCACAAGGCTCATATTCAGGGGATTTCTTGACTTTATTGCAACACTTCCGGTAGCCATTCCAGGAATGGTCATAGCGGTGGGGTTGCTCTGGGCCTGGATCATGGTTCCTCCAGAGGTTTCAATATCGTTAGGAGGGCATTCATTTACGATACCGATTCCTGTTTATGGAACAATTTATATACTGGCGATAGGATACATCACACGCTACATCCCGTATGGATTGCGTACAGTCTCCGCCAATCTGATTAGCATCGGCTCTGAGTTGGAGGAGAGCGCCAGGGTTTGCGGTGCTTCCTGGGCAAAGATGATGCGGCTTATTTTACTGCGTCTTCTTCGTCCAGGGCTTGCAGCGGGTTGGATATTTATTTTTATTTACTTCATCCGAGAACTTGACGTATCCATCCTCCTGTGGAATGAGGAAAGCATTGTAATACCAGTAGCTATTTGGTTCCTCATGGAGGATGGCACATATGGCACCATGTGTGCAATGGCCATAGTTCAAACCGTCATCATTCTTACAGGAATACTTATTTTCAAGATATTAGTTAAGGGCGAAATCGTCCAGCAGGCATGAACAAAGGACCTTATTATGCAGAAAGAGTAGCTCATGAGTCAAATTATCATAGAATCACTCACCAAAAAGTTTGGTGCTGTTGTTGCCGTTGATGAGATTGACCTTGAGGTCCGGGAGGGTGAATTTCTGACACTATTGGGACCCAGTGGCTGCGGGAAAACCACCACCTTGCGATGTGTGGCAGGTCTGGAATATCCCGATCAGGGGAAGATTTACATTGGCAATACGCTGGTCACTTCTGCCAAGGAAAGAATATTTATACCCCCTGAGAAACGAAACATGGGCATGGTTTTTCAATCGTATGCCATCTGGCCCAACATGACAGTGTTCGACAATGTCGCCTTTGGCCTGTCTATTCGCAAGACTCCCAAAGAGGAACTCCGTAAAAGGGTTAAAGCGGTCCTCAAACAAGTTTACATGGAGGAGTATGCATACCGATATGCCACCGAACTGAGCGGTGGGCAGCAGCAGCGTGTAGCCGTAGCTCGGGCATTGGCCTTTGGTCCTCGTGCCTTGCTCTTTGATGAGCCTCTTAGCAATCTTGACGCCAAGCTAAGAGAGGAGATGCGAGTCGAATTGGTGAATATTCAGAAGAACATCGGCATCTCATCGTTATACGTAACTCACGACCAGATTGAAGCAATGGCCATTTCCGATCGCATTGCCATCATGGACAAGGGGAAAATTGTTCAGATAGGAGCACCTGAGGAAATTTACAATAAACCTATCAATACATTCGTGGCCGAGTTTATAGGAACAACTAACTTAATATACGGACAGGTTATTACCGAGCCAACTCAGCAAAATGGCATGGGTTTGGTTAAGTTTCGTGGACAAAATGAAGCTGTTCACATTCGATGTGCATTTTCCAAGGAGGCTGTCCGGGACGGAAAGGTGGCTCTTTCTCTCCGACCTGAACACATTACAATGTCTCTTTCTAAAACTGAGAAAAATGAAAACACTTTTCTCGCTGAGGTTTCCCATAAATTATTTTTAGGCGATTGCGTCAGCTATTACCTTACAGTGGGAGAGTATGAGTTCAGGGTCAAAACTGATTCACGCCTTCGTGCAGAGATCGGTAAAGATGTCTTTCTATCTATTCAACCAGAAAACGTGGTGGTGGTGCCTTCTGGATAAATAGCTCGGAGAATCCCAAAGTCTGTGACAGGCCGTGATAAGAAGTCACTCCAGTAAGGGAAAAGATTGGTTCTCTCTCCGGATACCTGGTTATTCCAGCACTCCAAAAAATACGGCAAGACGGCGCACACCTCGGAAACTCTTGATATTGCTGTTTGACAGTCCATTTTCACAGCAAGATAGCAAGGAAGAGATGCATGATATGATATTTTTCCTGTCTAATCAGACCTCGGATCCTTAAGCCCAGGTAGACTGCTTTTAAACCATGCCATAATAGTTGGAAGGAGGAACCATGAGTTTATCAAAGCGCGCACTCAACATCGAACCATCCGGGACTCAGGCGGTCACCCAGCGCATGAGGGATTTGCGGCGCGAGGGAAAGGATGTGCTGGCCTTCAGCAGCGGAGAACCTGATTTTCCCACGCCTGAGCACATCGCCCGGGCCGGGCACGAGGCAATTGAGAAAGGGTTCACCAAGTATCCCCCAACCCCTGGACTGCAGGATCTGCGTGAGGCCATCCGGGACCATCTGGAAGAATACTATAATATAGTCTATGAACCCGCTCAGGTCATCGTTACTGTGGGGGCCAAGCATGCCCTTATCGAGGCCATGATGGCCCTTCTGGATCCCGGAGAAGAGGTCATAGTGCCTGTCCCCTGCTGGGTCAGCTACCCTGAGCAGGTTAAGTTGGCCGGCGGCGTACCTGTTGTGATCGAACGCGGAGTTGAGGAGAATTTTCGCATAAGGCCTGAGCAGGTGGCCGAGAAGATCACCCCCAGGACAAAGCTGATCATTCTCTGCAATCCGGACAATCCCACGGGTGCGGTGATGGAAGAAGAGGACATCCGGGGAATTGCCAAGCTGGCTCTCAAACATCGGCTCTATGTAATTTCTGATGAGATTTACAGTCGGCTCACCTATGATGGGCACACGCATATATCCTTCGCCGGCATTTCAGAGGAGGTGAAGGAGCAAACCATTACCATAAATGGATTTTCAAAAGCTTATGCCATGACTGGGTGGAGGCTGGGATATGCTGCGGGGCCTGGTAAATTGATCAGGGCCATGACCGCGATACAGGGGCATTTCACCTCAGGTGCCACCGCCATCAGCCAGTGGGCGGGCGTGGCGGCTCTTCGGGGACCACAGGAGCCGGTGGAGCGCATGCGGCTGGAATACGATCGAAGAAGGCAGTCCATGGTTCAACGGCTGGAAGCCATGGAGGGTATTCGATGTAATGTTCCACAAGGCGCCTTCTACGTTTATCCGGACGTTTCCACTTGGTTTGGCCGTAAAATAAGCGGAAGGGAAATTAGCGGATCGTTGGATTTCTGCCAGGCCATGATAGACCAGGCGGGCATCGGGCTCGTGCCCGGGGTGGGCTTTCTACAGGAAGGTTACGCCCGGATTACATACGCCTGCTCCATGGAACAGATACAGGAAGGGATGACCCGCATGGAGCAGTGCCTGAGCGGTGGCCGTTAAACCCAAATTTCAAGATTCAGAAGTATTTCCCTTTCCTGCGCGAATATCCAGGGCGAGGCGATACACCAGACGTTTTGGAATGCCATGCATCTGGGCCACCGCGGTAACGATTTCTTTCATATCAAACTTGTCATCTTCCATGAGGTTGCGAATCTCTTCCTCCACAGAAGGGGCATCGCGGTCCACACCACGCGAGGTAGACCAGCCTGAAACAAGTAGCGTAATTTCTCCCCGGATTTGCCGATCGGCCATGGCTTCGATCACTCTGGAAAGCGGGCCGCGCACGATCTCCTCGTGAACCTTGGTCAGTTCGCGTGCCACAACCACAATACGCTCCTCCCCCAGGATCTCGCGCATATCCTCCAGAGTGGCGTGCAGCCTGCGGGGCGATTCAAAAAATATCATGGTGCGAGGCTCGAAGCGCAAAATCATCAGCCGCTGGCGGCGGCCTGTGGCCCGTGACGGGAGAAAGCCCTCGAAGCAGAACCTGTCAGTGGGCAGTCCGCCAATGCTCAGCGCAGCAATGGCAGCGGATGGGCCGGGCACAGGACAGACCGGAATCCCTTTTTCCACAATCTTTTTCAGAAGTGCGTAGCCGGGGTCAGAAACCCCGGGGGTGCCGGCATCCGTCACCAGGGCCACATTTTTCCCCTCCCGGAGTCTCTGGAGAAGCTGAAGAGCTTTCTCCTCCTTGTTATGCTCGTGATAACTGGTAATGCCGGCATGGACGCCGTGGCGGCTTAGAAGCTTCCTGGTCCATCGCGTATCCTCTGCTGCGATTAGATCGACTTCTTTTAAAACACGAAGGGCGCGCAGTGTAATATCCTCGAGGTTGCCGATTGGCGTGGATACAACATAAAGCGTGCCGAGTGGGGAAGTCAACTTTTCGGACTTCCGGCTCAATGGCTTCCCTCCACTTCCTTCTCGAGAATATTCAGAACCTGTCTGTGATCGGTAATGTGAAAATCGGCGGTCAGAAGAGGATTTTTATATGCAGCGAATAAGACGCCGGCATCAGTGGCCGCCTGCTGGTCCGATAGCGAATCGCCGAGGAAGAGAATCTCCCGTGGTTCGACGTTAAAGTGTTCCGCCGCTAACTGGAGGGGCTCCGGATGTGGTTTGGGATTGGCCACGTCAAGGGCCGATACAACCAGATCAAAGTATTGGTCCAGGCCTGTTTCGCTCAAAAGAGGCGCGATGGTCGTTGAACGATTGGTGGCCACAGCGGTAAATACGGTAGCTCGAAGGGTGCGGAGGGTCTCAAGAAGGTATGGCTCCATGATCATCAGGCGAAGGAAAGGCTTATAGTCCAGATTTCTTGCCACCTGGAGTGCTTCATCTATTCTGGTATCCCCGCTGAAGAGAAATTGCACCGAACGGGTTACGGTCTCATGATGAACGATGTTTACGGCATCTTGAACCATGGGGGGCTTGCCAAACCGGGCCAGAAGCTCGTTATAATAAGCGATGTTGGCCTGGCGGGAATCGAACAAAACCCCGTCGCAATCGTAGGCAACAATTCGAATTAGCTTCATTGCGGCTTGGATGGCTTTATGGAACGCAGGATGAGCTCCAGGTCCCTGATTGTCTGGTCAATCATGTCCCTGGCCTCGGCACGGAGGATACGGTCCTCCTGGGTAGCGCACCGACGTCGGGCCACTTTGTCTCGCTGATCCTGGAGGTTTTTGATCTGATCTCTAATAGATTGAACTTTTTCATTTACCATGACACGCCCCGGGAGCGGTTCATCCATCCTTATAGATGGTTGGACGATCCCACACATTTCCATCGGCACTCATGGCTCTGGTCTGGAACTCCCCATTCCGGTAACAAGTCCAGGGGCCCATGCATCCAGCATGTCTTTTAAACGATCGCCTGATGAATCTCTTCCGTGAGCTTTTCTCGAAGTTCCTTTCCCACTTTAAAATAAGGGAGCTGTTTGGGAGGGACCAACACCTTTTTTCCGGTTTTGGGGTTTCTACCTTCGTAGCTCTTGTAATCTTTGATCCTAAAGCTGCCAAACCCTCGAATCTCAATACGATCTCCCCTGATCAGCGCGTCTCGAATGCATCCGAAAAAAATGTTTACAATCATCTCGGCATCGCTGAACTTCATTCCTCCCCTGTGAGCAACGACTCCCACCAGTTCCTGTTTGGTCATCTCTAAATTCCCTCCGCTCTGTAAACCCAAGATGGTGGTATGTTTTATCAGAACTCACTCACAATCACTAACGTGGATATGTTCCATATCACAATAAATTCTGGATTTCAACTTCTCATTTCTAATTTGCTGCCATATTATTGTTTTTTTCCCAAGATTCAGACCATTAAGAGCGAGGATGCTCTCTTCTAACCCGGCAAGGAATATCTCTCCCTGATGGCATTTTAATTAAGTGCAAATTTCGGTTGTCAAGCAGGGGAAACAGGAAGGCGGAAAAGCTCTTGACACCATTTTCATTTAGTCATAGGGTAACATCCATGAGTGTGAAGGTGCAAGTGTCTCTGCCACGGTCCTTGGCCTCGGTGCTTAGTAACATCCATGAGTGTGAAGGTGCAAGGGCTAGTTTAACTTCCAGTTATGGATAGGACGGCCTCAAAAAATGGGGGACAGGTAGCATGAAGCAAAGCAGCCTTTTTAGATGGCGTGATGCCATCTCGATGGTTTTGATTCTCATCGCCGTTACAAGAATGGGCTTGGCTTGGGGTGCCACAGTGAGCGTGGGGAACCAACCCCTCGGGGTAGCTGTCCATCCCGGTGGAAACTATGTGTATGTTACCAATGCAGGAGATAATTCTGTTACAGAAATCCGGGCAACCGACCAGACGGTGACTCGCACATTTCAGGTGGGAAACTATCCCGCAGGCCTGGTGGTATCACCTGATGGCGATTTTATTTATGTAGCCTGCTATGAGAGCAACCGGCTGTACATCATCCAGAGTTCCGATGGCACAACCATTGATGTGGCCTCAGGCTCAGGGCCATGGGGGGTGGCACTGGATTCCTCCGGTGAAAATCTTTATGTCTCAAACACCGGAGAAAATACTGTTTCCATCTTCGAGACCCTCAACAACACATTGATCGGGACCATTGAAGCAGGCCCCGAGCCCATAAGCCTTGCCATTTCCAGCGACGATTCAACCCTGTATGTATCCAACCGGGGCTCGGATACCATATCGGTGATCCAGCTCTCCACGGGTATAGTCACTCAGACCATCAATGTGGGCACCGAGCCCGTGGGATTGCGGCTTGATGAGGGAGAAGATTTTCTTTATGTGGCAAATTTTGGCGATAATACGGTATCAATTATTCGTCTAGCGGATTTAAGCGTTCATCGAACTATCGAGGTGAGCGATGGACCCACGGAAGTGGCCATCTCCCCTGATGGCCGCTATGTTTATGTGACCTGCAGCAACGCCGATAGTGTGGCCGTCATAGATACCTCTGATGATTCCGTAACAAACCGCCCAGTGGAAACCTCTCCCGTAGGAATCGATATCCTGCCCGATGGGAGGCATTACTACGTGGCGAATTTCGGCTCCGACACAGTCAGCATACTTTACAAGCTCCTGGTACAGATCATCTCGGTCTCCCAGCCTGCTGTTACCAGCAGCGGTACAGTGGAAGTTCAGTGGCGTGCCAGCGATGCGGGATCTTACCGGATTGAGTCTGGGGGGAGCGACAGTCCCGGCACCGGGAATTTGTTGAGTGAGGGCGGGGTATCGGTCCGAGAAACCATTACCACCACCATTTCCGGGGAGTCCCTGGGGGCGGAAGAAGGCTCTTATCGCGTCTACATTTACGTCACCGACAGCTCTGGAGAGACTGGAAGCAACTACACAACCATCCGCCTTGATAATACACCCCCTTCAGCGCCTACGGGCTTTAAGGGCATGGCGGGAGATGAACGCATTTCCCTGGAATGGACCGCAAGCGGCGAGAGCGACCTGGAGGGCTATCGTATTTATTTCGGTACCGCTTCGGGACAGTATGAGTATCAAGGCTCCCCTATCTCAATAACCGATTCCGGTGCGACATCTTATACACTGGAAAACCTTGAAAACAACGTGGCTTATTATCTCGTTCTGACTGCCGTGGATCAGGCGGGCAACGAGAGCCAGCCCTCACGGGAAATCGTTGTAAGTCCTGAGGAAATCATTGGTTTTGCGGGTCTTCTGGGTGAGTCGGAGAACGGATGCTTTGTGGCCACGGCATGCTTTGGCTCGCAAAATCATGAGACAATTCGGGCATTGCGGCGGCTGCGAGATAAATTTTTAGCAAAAGATTTTTTGGGCAGGGGGATCATCCACCTGTACTATGTCCTGGGCCCGAAGGCTGCTAGCTTTATCTCTCATAAGCCCGCCCTGAAATGGGCTGTGAGAGGAGCCCTGACACCATTGGTGTATATGGAGCCCTTTCTTTCCGGAAAAGCAAAACCGATCAGCTTGCTGGTAATTATCATCACAGCTGGATTTATGGCGCTTCGTTTCGTTTGCGCCTGGCGGTCAAGGAGGATCGGATGAAGAATTCTCTGGCGGTTATATTTTTGCTCGTTATCATTATCGGTGCATCATGTCCCTCGGCTCAAGGAGAAGATCGGCAGATCTATAATTGGTCTGTAGAGATGCGATCCGGCGTGTTCTGGCCCGATTCGGATGAATGGGAAAAGGTTTACGGCAGGGATGCGGCGATTCTCTCAGAGATTCACCTCCGATACCAGCTACTGCCGAGGTTGGAGGTCGGCGGCGCTCTGGGGTTTTTGATCGAAAACGGTCAGGGCCAATTGCGCGGCGGAGAGACCTCGGATCAGGATTACACCATCCTGCTGGTACCCCTTCAGTTTGAAGGGGTTTACAGATTCGATTTTTTGACCGACCAACTACTGGTGCCCTATGTAAAAGCGGGATTAGACCTGTGGCTATTTCGGGAAGAAGGGGAGAATGACTCTAAAGAATGGTCCGGGACAAGAGGGGGGTTCCACGGCGGGGTGGGATTGCAGCTTCTGCTGGATCGGTTAGATCCCGAGGGAGCACGAAACTTTCTGCGCAGCACGGGGATAGTTAACAGCTACATCGTTATGGATGCAAGGTACGCCAAGGTGGACAATTTTGGCAGCAGCGATCTGGACCTCAGTGGATGGATTATCCAGGCGGGCCTGTTTTTTCAATTCTAGTGGTTCCCCAATTCTAAAAAATAGCCCAACTATGTCTGGAAAAAGAGGTTGACAGAATTCTAGTTCGCAATGTATTTTATATTTAAATAAGTTTGGGTTTTTTGTGGGCTTTACGATATTGTGAGATACATTTTGGTGTTTTAAGGGTTTGGGTTGCTGTAGAGAGCAAATTCAACGATTTATAAAAGGCAAGCATCTTGCCTATGAATCGCACGCCAGGGGAGCGGGAGGAAATATTTAAATGTTTGGCTTGGGAATGAGCGAATTGTTGATCATTCTGGTGATCGTCATGGTAATTTTTGGAGCACGACGTCTGCCAGAGATCGGCTCAGGATTGGGAGAGGGAATCAAGAATTTTAAAAAGGCCATCTCCAAACCTGATGAGATCAACATCACGCCCGAAGAAAACAAAGAGAAGATCGAAGAGGGCAAAAAACCGCTCGAACCGCAGTGATCAGCGCATTTTCCTGAATTCTTGCCGATAATATTGGCTCAAATAACTGGTCATAGCTCAGGAATTGGCCTGTCCCTTTGAGGTTTTTCATTAATTTCAGAAAAGGCACGAGTGGATTTTTTCATTCTTTACATGTTGAGCGCACCTCCATCCTTAATGGTAGAAATGACATGGAAAGAAAAGTATTTATTGGAATGGGTATCGTATTAATCATTTTGATCCTTTATACCCATAACTTTACCATCCGGGTTAGTCGCCATGAGATGGAGGCTCTTTCCGATCAACAGCGCGCTTTGCTGAATAAGTCACGCTCCATTCAGCATAAAAGAGAGAATTTACAGCGAGCTATTATTGCCTTTCGTGCAGCCATTCAGGAGCTTCAGAGCCAAGTGCAGAACTTGAACCGTGAGATCCAGAGCATGCAAAAGGACATTCAGGCTCTGGAAGGTGGATTGGAGCAATCCGATCGGGCAGTCTCACAGATCCGAACAACTCCCATCTGGAATCTTTACTCTATGGATATGACAATAGTCCTCGTTGTCCTTTTGTTTATTCTTTGGATCCTCTATCGCTTGTATATGGATCATCGACGTTTAACGGCAAGTACAACAGATAAGAAGATTGAACTCAAAGTGCTTGAGGGCCAGAAAACACAGTCCCCCGTTGCCTCTGCCGGCATGGGGCAGCGAAAAAAATCCTAGCCGCTTTATTCATCAGTCTCATGGAAGTCCCAAGGCTATTCCTCACAGGACCTCCTCGCGCTGGCAAAACCACCGTTATTGAACGAATTCTGTCATCCATGCACAGTCCCGCTTCCGGTTTTCACACTCGTGAAATTCGCCAGAAAGGACACCGCATGGGGTTCAGGATTGTGACCCTTGATGGGAAAGAGGGATTGCTCGCCCACAGGGAAATGGGCGGCCCATACAAGGTAGGAGCCTATGGTGTGGATGTTGAGAGCCTGGAGAAGATTGCGGTGGCCTCCATTGTGGATCGCCCCCCATGGGAAATCCTGGTCATCGATGAGGTGGGAAAAATGGAGTGCTTGTCGGCAAAATTTTGCCAGGCTGTCCGCAAAGCGCTTTTAGGGCCGAACCCTATATTGGGGAGTTTGGGGTTGAAGGGTGGTGGCTTCATGGAGGAGGTGCGCAAATGGCCGGGCCTCCGACTCATTCAAGTCACTCCAGCCAACAGGAATGAACTGCCAGAGCTCATCTGCCGGGAATTCCAAAAATAAAAGAATCACTTATTGTCCCAGCTCCTAAAGATGATATGATGGCTTAAAGTAATTAAGCAAAGGCCCATGGCTCTGGTCTGGCTCCAAAGGGAACTTGCTAAATTTTGTTAAGAATAAGCTCCTAATTTTATCCTGGCCTAAAGTCTAGATTTATTTAATGTGGTTTAGGATGGCAAGCTTACGTGGCTATATGCTTGATATCTTTTGAAGCTGCATGTAATATAATGCCAATAGTGTTGCTATCCTTACAGGAACTCCATGTGAATCCGTCCCTGAGATGAATTACTCATTTTTAAAAAGCACCTTGAGGCATTAAGCTGGAGCTGGGAATGATTTTTCTTGAAAAAGTATCCAAATCATTCGGTGGTCTGGAGCTATTCCGGGATGTGAACTGGCAAATTAAACAAGGGGATCGCATCGGGCTGGTGGGTCCTAACGGATCGGGAAAAACCACGCTGCTTAGGATTATTGCCGAGCAGGAAGCTCCAGACAGCGGGCGGATCATCCGCAGAAAAGGGAGCCGAATTGGATACTTGCCTCAAGAAGTGGACCGACTTGATAACCTTCCCCTAGAAGAATTCGTACTGGCGGGCGCCTCGGAAATCCTGGAAACCGAGCAAGAAATGGCAAAACTGGGACGACGCATGGAAGCCGTGCGAGATCAGACGGAACTGAAACGGCATTTGCGAGAACTGGATCGGCTTCAGCATCAATATGATGCGGCTGATGGCTCGCGAATCCACACTCGATGCCGCATGATCATCCAGGGGTTGGGATTTACCGAGGATCAATTGCTATGTCCCCTGGAGAACTTTTCCGGCGGTTGGCGCATGCGGGCCTCACTTGCAAGGCTGCTGCTCCAGAAGCCGGACCTCTTGCTACTCGATGAACCCACAAACCACATGGATCTCTCATCCCTTATATGGCTTGAGAGTTTTTTGAAGGAGCATGCAGGCTCCATGGTGCTTGTTTCTCATGATCGTACATTCCTGGAAGAGGTCACGCAAAAGACCGTGGCATTGGAGGAGAAAGGTCTCGGAATGTATTCAGGCCCTTATAGCTTCTACTCACAGCAACGGGATCTTCGCCAGCGGCAACTGGAGGCGGCCTACAGGAATCAACAAAAAAAAATCGCTGCTCAGGAGCGCTTCATCGAGCGATTCCGGGCCAAGAACACCAAGGCCAGTCAGGTGCAGAGCCGGTTGAAGATGCTGGAAAAGATAAAGCGGATCGAACTGCCCGACGCGGTCCCCACGGTGAAGTTCCGCTTCCCTCAGCCTCCTCGTTCAGGCCGGGAGGTCATAACACTATCCGGGGTCCATAAATCTTATGGGCCCATCACGGTGTACCGTAACCTGGATTTTCAAGTCTTGCGCGGGGAGAGGCTTGCTCTGGTGGGCCCCAATGGGGCAGGGAAATCCACGCTGCTTAAGATCATGGGCGGCATAGTGCAGATTGACCGAGGTCAGCGGACAGTGGGCCACAACGTGGCCGTGGCCTATTTTGCCCAGCATTACATGGAGACTCTTTATTCCGATCATACCATCTTGGAGGAGGTCTGGGGCATGGCCCAGGAGATGCCCCAGTCGCAGATGCGAGCATTGCTGGGGGCTTTTCTTTTCACAGGGGACGACGTCCACAAAAAAATATCCGTACTCTCGGGAGGGGAAAAGAGCCGCGTGGCTCTTGCCAGGCTCCTCATCCGCCCGGCTAACCTGATGCTCATGGACGAGCCCACAAATAACCTGGACCTTCCCTCCTGCGAGGTTATGGAACAGGCGCTGGCATCCTTCACAGGCTCTCTTTTGTTCATCACCCATGACCGCCGGTTGATCAACGCCGTCGCCACCTCTGTGGTGGAGGTGATTGCAGGTACACTCCGGCGATTTCCCGGGAACTATGATGACTACATATACCGGAAACAACAAGAAGGGCAGCAGAGCCTTGCAGGGATCGATTCCCAAACTCACACATCAGCCAAGATCAGCAGGGATGAGGCCAGCCGAACTCGAAGCCGCCGTCGGCAGAAAGAGCTAAAGGCCCTGGAGGCGGAAATCCGCAACCGCTTCTATCGGGAAACCCGGGAGGCCGCAGCACAGGTGGAAAGCATCGAGATTGAGCTGGACGCCGTCTCCCAAAGACGCAGGGAGATCCAAGCTCTGTATAGCGACCCGGCCACCTATGATGACAGCAGCAGGGTCCGGGAACTGGGCCTGGAGGATAAGTCCCTGGAAGAACGCTCTCAGCGGGTGATGGAGCAATGGGAGAGCCTTCAAGTCCAATTGGAAGAGTCCCGCAGCCGCTTCGAACAGCAGATGGGCATGCTGAAGGGAGAGGAAGAATGTTGAAACCTCATTAGTGTGGGAAAAGATATTTATTTTGTAAATCTTCCTTGATCAATGATGGCTCATTTTATAAACTCATGACAACATCTCAGGCAATCTCACCGATGGTTGATAAAAGCCAGAGAATCAGTTTTAGATTAACAAAGTTAGATGGATAACCGCCAAATTCCACTTGGCCGAAAAAAGTCAACCATGCTGAAAAAAGTCCAGATCCGCAATTACAAAAGCATTGCCTCTGCGGTAGTTGATCTTGAACGCCTGACTGTTCTGGTCGGCCCAAACGGAGCAGGGAAGAGCAATTTTGTGGATGCGCTGTCCTTCGTGGCCGATTCCTTAACAAATTCCCTCGAGTGGGCTTTTAAGAACAGGGGCAACATAGGCGCGGTGCGGCGACGATCAGGCGGACATCCAACGAATATCAGCGTTGGGCTGGTAATGGAACTTGGGGACTCGACAATCGCCGTTTATTCCTTTGAGATTGCCGCCAAGCTGAAGGAGCGGTTTCATGTTTCGCATGAAAAATGCTTAGTCAGCAAGGATATGAAAGATGTTCATCAATTTGAAGTTAAAGAAGGCGCAATTATCCAGGAAGTCCTCGGCATTAAGCCGCAGATTTACTCTGATCGGCTGGCGCTGCCTTTAGTGTCGGCTATCCCTGAGTTCCGGCCCGTTTACGATTTCCTGACGTCTATGCGATGTTACTCCATTGTTCCATCACTGCTCAGGGAACCACAAGATCCCGATCCAGGAGATTTCCTGAAGCGGGATGGTAGCAATGCAGCGTCAGTATTGAAGCGTCTTCAGGATCAAGATACCAAGGATAGCGATGAGTACAAGCGCCTCTGCCGTCTCTTATCAAAGATCGTCCCTGGACTGAAAAATGTCGAATACCGGGCAATGGGGCAAAAAGAGACGATGCAGTTTCGACAAGAGATTGGGGGACAGAAGTTTCCTTGGTCATTTGAGGCGCTGAATATGTCTGACGGAACGTTGCGTGTCCTGGGCGTATTATTGGCTGTTTATCAGCCCACTCGACCATCTTTGATAGCTATAGAGGAGCCGGAGGCCACCGTTCATCCTGCCGTGGCTGAGCTGGTTATGGATGTCTTGTTCGAGGGTGCTCGCCGCTCTCAAGTGTTGCTGACAACCCACAGCCCGGACATTTTGGACAACAAAGAACTAAATGATGAGCAAATCCGATTCGTGCTGTCTGATAAGGGAAAGACTATTATCTGCCCTGTTGCTCAGGAAACTCGTGATGCAATTCGAGAGAAACTTTACACTCCAGGAGAACTCTTGCGGATTGACGAAATTTTGCCTGATACAAAAGCAGTTGAAATAGCCGAGAAACAGTTGAATCTTTTTCGAAGCCTGCGCGATCAATTTTAATGGAAAGATGAATTGTTTCAATCGTGGAAGGATTCTCCGAGGTAGAATCATTCCCCATTCTTCATAGACGATTGCAGGATAACCTGGGATCTTACCAAATCAAAATTGCCAAGCCATTTCGTATAAAAATGAACAAGGTCGTTCGGGAAGGTGAGCTCGAAAGAGCACTCCGGATGGCTCAGAAAGATAGGCCAGGATGCGCGGGATTTATAGTTCTGCTAGACGCGCATGACGATTGTCCTGCCAAACTAGCCACTTCTCTTAGCGAGAGAGCTAAGTGGTTTATTTCATAATTATGGTATGCTGTCGTATTTTGGTCTGCCGAAAATTGAGCAGCTATTTTCTGGAACACAATCTGATTAGATAGTTTTCTATGAGTTATGCCAAATTAATAGGATGGCCGTGCTGCATTTTTGCATTCCTTAACGTATTATATGGAATAAGAAGTTTTAGGAGGATACTGCCCGTATACTTAACACAATTTATGAAATAGACTACTAAGCATTTCTTTCATTTACCGTTGCAGTAGTTTTGTCAAAGTCCGGGGTTGAATCGTGGCTCTTATGAGCAAAGGAATCTCTTCGCGGCGCTCAAGGGATCAAGGAAGATGCCTGCTCTCCACACAATCCTGAGGATATCCCAGGGGCAAAGGAACCTATTTCTCATAATATGATCCGTAATCGAAATTATCTAGCAGTGGATGATCAACCACCATTTGTCGAAAAATTAAATATTCAGAGTGCCATGGATCGGTGTCCATCTCTGGAAAAACTAATAAAGAAATTCAGGCTGTTGATGGAAAGCTCACAGGAAGCAAAATGATATTCAATGCTGCCTGGGCGATTTAAAAATCCCTGCCATCACAGAGACATCAATGCCTCCTTCAGCACTTCCAGAAACCGGTTGTAATCATCCTCCGCGTGTACTAGGCTGAGGTAGATCTTGCTTAGATTGACCATTATGCCCTTCTCCCACATGCGGGCGGCCATCTTTTTTCCTCTGGCTTTGTCGTGACGAAGAGTGTCGGAGTACCCCTCGATAGGTGAATCGCAGAGGAAAATCTGGAGAACAGGCCCATCGCCCTCCACCTGAAGCGGTACGCTGCACATCCGGCCCACATCGCGGATCTGCTCCATGAACCGCTCCCCGCGGTCGTGAAGGTCCTTTAAAATTCCCGGCTTTTCCAGTATTTTCAAGCATGCAACGCCGGCGGCAGCGCACAGGGGATTGCCGCTGAGTGTCCCGCTGAAGTATGCATATTGAGGTGTCCCGGAGCGAGCGGGGTCTGCGGTTTCCATCAATTCCGCCCTGCCGGCCACGGCCGCCATGGGGAGACCACCGGTGAGCGCTTTTCCGTACACGGCCATATCCGGGATCACGCCGTAATGTTCCTGGGCACCACCGTAATCCAGGCGAAACCCCGTTACTATCTCATCGAAGATAAGGACAATCCCCAGCTCATGTGTAAGTTGCAGGAGATCCTGGAGGAACGATCCCCTGGGTTTGATGACCCTTTGTAAGGGTTCGACAATTACAGCAGCCAGCTCATTGGCATGCTCCCTCAGCACTCGCGATGTGCCCTCAATGTCGTTGAATGGCAAAACCAGTACGCTATCCGCGACGCCGCGGGGGATTCCCCCGGAATCCGGTTGAGGTCCGGGGTAGCGGCCAGAGGTCGAAGGGGTGCAGCTCATCAAAGAATAATCATGCACACCATGGTAGGCCCCTTCAAACTTGGCGATCTTTTCCCTGCCAGTGAAAGCCCGGGCCATTCGGAGGGCCAGATATGTGGCCTCCGTACCCGAGTTGGTGAACTTGACGCTCTGGGCGCATGGTACGGCCCGAACCACTTTCTCCGCCAATTCCACCAGAGGCTCGCTGATCCAGTAATACGTTGTGCCCCGCTCCGCCTGGCGCTGCACAGACTCCACCAGCAGCGGATGCGCATGGCCCAGGATGAGCGGCCCTGAGCCCATTATGAAATCAACATAACTCTTCCCGTCCGAATCGAAAACGCGGCTTCCCTCTCCGCGAACAATCACCGGCCACAAATCTGTCGGCGGCCGAAACGTCCCCAGGCATCCCACAGCAATATATTCCTTCGCTCGGTCTCGCAAGGCTGAGTAAATTTCCTCTGTTTTCATCGTTGCACCGTCTTCTCCTTGAGGTTTATATGGTTGAAGGGACCACAGCAGATATCTTTATAACATTTATTCTAACTTTCTAACAGAACCTCGTAATGGGGTCAATAAAATTTAGAATAAAGACCCAATGATTTCAAGTTGGATTGAAATTTCTCAAGGCATAATCTTGACTTACCATTCTGGTTTAATGGATGCGTGACGGGCCTGCGACATAAAAGAGGGTTTTTAGCAAACCCGCTGTTCCCAGAAGTCTTTCATACCCGGTGGTTGACATCATGACTTTCATTATGCTAAATCCTTTAAAAAAAGATGTAACTTTATAGAGGTAAGTGAGGAAAAGAGGAAAAAGACATCATCCTGCCGGGGTCAAGAGGCATTTATAGAGGTTCCCCGGATTAAAATAAAAGCTAAATCGATTGTGAGGACGAGAAAGAGAGGAGGAAGCTCATTATGTCGAAATCAGAAGACTATCTGAAAGAAGCCTTTGCAGGAGAATCCCAGGCGAACCGCAAGTATCTTGCCTACGCCGCCAAGGCTGATCAGGAAGGTTACCCCCAGGTGGCTCGGTTTTTTCGGGCTGCCGCAGAGGCAGAGACCGTACACGCACATAATCATTTGAAGGCTCTCAAGGGAATACGGAGCACAAGAGAGAACCTTAAGGATGCCATCTCCGGTGAGACCCACGAGTTCAAGTCCATGTATCCTGAGATGATCGAGGCGGCGCAGGCCGAGGGGAACAAGGAGGCGGAAAGGTCGTTCAACTACGCCATGGAGGCTGAGAAGATCCATGCCCAGCTTTATCAAAAGCTTTTGGATAACTTGGGTGCCTCTCAGGAGATGAACCCTTACTATTTTTGTCCGGTTTGCGGCTACACAGTGGAGAAGGAGCCCCCGGATGTCTGCCCTGTGTGTGGAACCCAGGGCAAAATGTTTAAAAGAGTGGAGTAACGGAAAAAAGGGCGCTTAGTTTGTTTCATCTATGCACGTTCCTCGCCCTTGATGAGGAATTTCAATATGGTGCTCAAGACCATCCTTTTGTGGCTCAAAAAATTGTACCCAAAAGCAATTCCAGAATAGGAGCATGCCATGAAACTGTCATGTAAACAATGGTGCCGAATACAGGAGATGCTGGCCAATCTCAAGTGTCCTAATTGTTTCAGCGCAAAGGTAAAACTTTGTGATGAAGAAACCGAGAAGAATGCCCAGTGTTCAGCGTGCGAGTGTCAATTCGAGTTCAATCCCGAATTGTTAGAAATGCACGAATAACGATAAACAAAAATCTGATCCTTTATTATTCCTAGGGGGCGACTTCAATGGTATCTCGATACCTTCGATAGATCGCCCTTTTTTTGCTAGGGTATTGATGTAATAATTGCCTCATGAGCATTCGATTTTTCTAGAGGTCTTGTCCCAATTTTTCCTCAAGCAGCACTTCCCCTCCCTTTATAACGCCAATACTCTCACATCTTTCCGTGCTTGACAGTATTTAACGGCAATGATATTGTTTTTTCTCCAAAGGATTGCGGTATGTGCAAGGGGACGACATGATGCCGCTGCTATAAAAAGATTGTGAATTTTTAGGAAATGCCATTCGGTCGCCTTATAAAAATAATGGTTAAAAATGGCATTTAACCGGGTAAAACGGCCTATGTCCCCACTCAGTGCGCAAACCAGGTTTTTCAGCCATGGGAGGTAAAGAAATGAAGGAAATTCTGAGTCCAGAGGAGTTGGAAGTTTTGCGTCAGTATGATACGCCCACCATCAGCAATGCCATTGAGGTATTTGATGTTCGACCTCGTAACGAGGGATTCTGTTCACCGAGGATCCGGTGCATTTTTCCCGAGCTGGGAGTAATGGTGGGATACGCTGTTACAGCCACTGTCCGCGCGGAGCGGCCAGCCTCTCCCGGCGCACCAACCAGGCCCCAATGGTGGGAAATGGTTCAGAAAGCCCCGGGGCCAAAAATTGCAGTACTGCAGGATCTTGAAGACCCACCGCTGGGTTCATTCTGGGGCGAGGTGCAGAGTAACATACACCGTGCCCTGGGATGCATCGGCACCGTCACTCACGGTGGTGTGCGGGACCTGGATGCCATGCGCGGAGTGGGATTTCTCACCTTCGCCACCGAGATTCTGGTCTCCCACGCATACATCCATATGGTCGAATTGGGCGTTCCAGTAAAGATAGGCGGTCTTTGGATCCGCCCCGGTGACCTTCTGCATGGAGACCAACACGGTGTTTGCATCATTCCTCACGAGGTAGCCCGTCGTATCCCCGAGGCGGTTAAAAAGGTTGAACAGAGGGAGCGGCGCATAATCCAGACCTGCCAGTCACCCGATTTTTCCATCGAGCGACTGCGGGAAGCCACAGGCCTCTGAAAAAAGGCAAATCTCGATATAGCCTCTGCACGCCGAAGCATGATCGGGCGGTTTCGCTCATGAACTCATGCAATATAAAAGCATAGTTCCGCTCCCCCTCTTCGGGATTCAAAAACCCGAGGAATCATGTTCAGAGGGATGGTGCCTCCAAATTCTGCCAATCCCAACGGGTCTAATAAATTTAAGAGAATAAATAGGAAATCGACAACTTTTTAGAATTGGTGCAAATTAAGTAAGGTAATATTTGCATGCATGTGAATATCTTCAATAAGGGTAAACAGGAATAATAAACAATTTCTCTATCTCACTATTCTGTGATATAATATTAATAAATAAAACAGTAAAAAACGAAAGTTTATCATAAGCGCATTGGTAATGGACGAAACCAAAAAACAAAAAACACGGGTAATTCTCTTCACGGGCAAGGGGGGTGTAGGCAAAACGACAATTTCTGCCGCAACGGCGGCCCTCTGTGCTGAGCTGGGATACCGTACTCTCTCGCTGAGCACCGATGCAGCTCACAGCTTGCAGGACAGCTTTGACTGCTTCATCGGCTACGAGCCAACAAAGATAATGGAGAACCTGTACGGCCAGGAAATTGATGTCACTCAGCAGATAGTAAAAAACTGGGGACCTATCCACCAGTTCTTTCAGAAATTTTTGCAAAACCGCGGATTCGGCAACGTTGTATCTGAAGAGCTGGCCGTTTTCCCCGGCATGGAGGAAATCTTCAATCTCCTGGAAGTCCTGAATCATTATGAATCAGGGCTGTATGATGTCATTGTTATCGACTGTGCACCCACCAGCGACACAGCCCGGCTGCTGACCATACCGGATATTTTCAAATGGTACATGGAAAAAATTTTTAATATCGAGCGACAGTTGATGAAGGCAGTCCGTCCAGTGGCAAAGCGTCTGGTGGAAATACCTCTGCCCGAGGATGAGGTGTTCCAGAACATCGAGGTGCTTTACGGCAAAGTGATCGACATCAAGGAACTGCTCCTCAATGGCGATATCACATCCATGCGGGTAGTTTTTAATCCCGAAAAAATGGTCATCAAGGAATCGCAGCGCACATACGCGTTTTTAAACCTGTTCAACTTCCCCATTGATGCGGTTATCGCCAATCGTATTCTACCGGCTGAGATCACGGACCCGTATTACGGCAAGTGGAAAGAGATCCAGAGCGAAAACATGGGCCTGGCAGAGGAATCGTTCAGTCCTCTTCCCATCATGACTTGCAAGCTGTGGGATCGGGAGGTGGTTGGCACACCGATGCTTGCCCGGGTGGGCAGGGAAATTTACGGAAACGATGATCCCACCCGCATTTATTACCGCGGCAGGGCCGTAAAGATCGTGGAAAAGGATGGGCAGTATGAGCTGCTATTTCATCTACCCACGGCACGTAAAGAAGAGATGGAAATATTTATTCACGGAGACGAACTGATAATTAAATTTAGAAATTTCCGGCGAAACCTGGTGCTCCCTCGTAAATTGGTCTCCGGAAAAATGCTGGAAGCATCATTCAACGAACAGACATTGAGCATACGATTCGGGAGTCAGAAGGATGAGCCAAGAACAAAAAGACGCAATCTGCCGGATCTGTCCCCTGAGGATCTTCATGGAATCTGAGGCGGGGCACCATTTTCTGGCTGCAAAAAAGGAATTATTGCTAGGAATTAAGGCCTTGATCGAGATGGATCTCCGGTGGATAGAGGATCTGACCCGACGCCCATCTGAAGAACCGAAAAAGGCGCAAAAAGTTAAGATCAAATAATATAATGGCTGCTCTCAAAAAGGCCATGTCTTTTTTGGAAGTAATTGTAATACTTGCAAGCGAATTTCTCGAGATATATGGATCGGCCGGTGGATCTGAAACGAATGGCTCAGTTACGGCGGAAGCACAAAGAGGTATATCTTACCATGATGCCACTGGATTTTTTAAACGCTTATTGCCATTCGTGCCAATTGTCTACTCGAAAAAATGCGCATCTCCACAATAGGAGAACGATATAATGCCTCATTTGACCAACAAGGTTGCCGATGCCCGTGACAGGATTATCCGGAAGCTCTCCCATGAAAATCAGGAGCTCAAGCATCGGATGGCCCAGATTATGGAGAATGCCAAACATAATGAAATAATTATGGCCCACTTTGATGAGATTGAAAAAATCGTGTTGTCCAGCCAGACTATACCGGAGCTCCTGAGGGTTTTTACCCAAGAGATCCGGCAGAGGTTCGGATTGGAATACGTCCAGGTCAGGCTTACTGATTATTTAAAAAACACCTTCTGGAGTTTAACTCAACTGTTAGGTCCCAAAGCCCGAAACTTAAGATTGTTAGAGGAAGAAGAGCTGGCCCGCTACCTTTCCGTTTGCGAAGGACCAGTCCTGGCTTCAAATCCCCCGGGAGAGTGGAAAAAATATTTTTTTGGCAAGGACTATAGCCAGTTGAAGTCGATGGCCGTGATACCACTGCGAGAGCAAGAGAAGATATTAGGCTGTCTTTGTCTGGGAAGCCGATCGCCGCAGCGCTATGAACCAGGGAATCAAACAATGTTTCTCCAGAGGCTTGGAACAAAGGTAGCCATCGGTCTCAAGAATACCATTGCCCATCAACAGTTGGAGCAAATGGCTGTGCGCGACATGCTTACCGGACTTTACAATCGGCATTATCTGAAAGACAGGATTAATGCCGAATTCCAGCGTGTTGAACGTTACGGTCATCAACTCTCATGTGCGGTGATCGATCTGGATGGGCTGAAGGAGATCAACGACCAGTTCGGGCATGTAGAGGGTGACAGACTTCTGCGGTGCGTGGCCGACACCCTGCGCACCAGCGTCCGAAAAGCTGATGCCGTCATTCGAACAGGCGGAGATGAGTTTTTAATCCTTTTTCCTTCAACCGACCTGCAGAATGCCGTTCATGCATTACAAAATATTATTCGCCGATTAGCAGATATAGAATTCCGCACCGAGGGCCAGCTTCAAAAAATCAGTGCAAGCATAGGGGTAGTCACGTCTCCCCATCCCAAAATACGTTTGGCTGAAGACCTGATCAAAGTCGCAGACCAAAGGATGTACTTGGCCAAGAAGAAAGGAGGGGCGCGAGTGGAATGGGGAGATGGAGACTCCTGATTCAGCGTCAGCCGGTATGGGCAAGTTGTCTTGACGGAATGCTAAGATCTGATAATTTTTTTGTCATATAAGCTCTAGCCGTTATCTGCGCCACGTCTGGATTATCCCGTTCGCGATCTGTCAATAAGAAATCAATATAACAATCATTATCTGATGAAATAGAGCGCACTAAGTTGGGATATACCGTTATTTTAGGCGCGATTCTAATTGGTGGACTACTTTTGAAGTTTTTTGTTCTTCGATAATATCATTCGTCCTTTTCCCTCCTAGATATTTCATCCAGGATATTTTGAAATAAAATTAACTTGATACAAATCTATTGCGCTCCTAAATTTGTGATTTCAAGAAAAATCGGATTTACTCATGCCCCGGGAGCTAATCAGTTGAATTATTGCTCGTGATATGCTAAACAATTTTCAAGACAAAGGACTTATTGGCGGTGCGTATCTTTGAAAAACACCTTACCGCGGGCCTTCATCAGAGGTATTTTCTGAATAAATAAGTCGATATATCGTTTTTTCAGAATAAACCAGTCTATTTCATTGAAGGTTCAGCTCGGAATGTTCATCAAGTTGTAGCTTGAGGAGGAAATTTTATGCATTTTCCAGAATATCGGCCCCGCAGACTCCGGAAGAACGAAAATTTCAGGAGAATGATTAGGGAGACGCATCTATGGGTGGATCAGCTTATTTATCCGCTGTTCGTTGTTCCCGGAGAAGGGGTGAAACGACCCGTCAGTTCCATGCCTGGGATTTCCCAGCTCTCTATCGATTACTTGGTGCAAGAATGTCGCGAGGCCGAGAAACTGGGAATTCCAGCAGTACTGCTCTTCGGCATCCCGGAAAAGAAGGATGAACTGGCCTCAGAGGCTTTTGCCCGTGATGGAATAATTCAGATGGCCGTCCATTCAATAAAGGAACGTGTGCCTGAGATCCTTGTCATCACCGACGTGTGCCTGTGCGAGTACACCGATCATGGCCATTGCGGCATAATCAAAGATGGCGACGTGGACAATGACGCCACCCTGGATATACTGGCTAAAACCGCTGTTTCTCACGCAGTAGCTGGTGCCGACATGGTGGCCCCCTCAGACATGATGGATGGGCGGATTCAGGCTATACGAAGGGCTTTGGACCAGGAGGGCTTTAACGAAATTCCCATCATGGCCTATGCGGCTAAATTTGCCTCCAGCTTCTACGGACCCTTCCGGGAGGCGGCAGAATCCACGCCGCAATTTGGAGATCGTCGCTCTTACCAGATGGATCCGGCCAACAGCCGGGAGGCGATGCGGGAGGTCTCACTTGACATTGCAGAAGGTGCCGATATAGTCATGGTCAAACCGGCCATGCCCTATCTGGACATTATTCGGCGGGTGCGAGATGAGTTCGACCTGCCTTTGGCTGCATATCAGGTGAGCGGCGAATTTGCCATGATTCGTGCTGCCGCCCAGATGGGCTGGCTCGATGGAAATAGGGCTATGATGGAGGCGATAACTTCCATTCGACGGGCAGGGGCCGATATTATTATCACATATGCCGCTTACGAGATCGCACGGCTTTTGCAGTCAACATGACGATGTATTGTCCATCCACACTTCTCTTCCATGCAACCTTGCCGGGGGGTGAGAATATTCAGTTTTTTGGAAACCCTTGCAAGCCAGGGCGAGGCAATTTGGAGAGTGCTGAACCTCCCATAGGTGTGCTGAGAAGAAAATGCAAAAAGCAGTTCTTAGAATGATTGCATGGGAGGTCACGCGCACCTGCAACCTTTCATGCGTGCACTGCCGTGCGGCGGCCGGACGAGGACCTTACCCCAACGAACTCAGCACTGTGGAGTGCAAGGAACTGCTGAAGGAGGTAGCGAGTTTTGCACGGCCTACCATCATCCTGACGGGCGGGGAACCCCTTATGCGCCGGGACATATTCGAGATCGCCGCCCATGGATCTGACCTGGGCCTGCGTATGGTAATGGCCCCTAACGGTACACTGGTTACCCCAGAAATCGCTCGCCGGATGCTGGAGGTGGGAATTCAACGAATCAGTATCAGCCTCGACGCGGCAAGCGCGGACAAACACGATGATTTTCGTGGAGTGCCCGGCGCTTTTCAGGGTGCCATATCCGGCATTCGGGCAGCCAGGGAGGCGGGGCTTCCGTTTCAGGTCAACAGCACCATAACCCGGATCAATCATGATGAGATGGAGGGGATACTGAGATTGGCCGCGGAAATGGGAGCTGCAGCGCTGCATATCTTTTTCCTGGTACCCACAGGGCGGGCAGAGGAAATGAAGGACAAGGAATTGTCTCCTCAGGAGTACGAGAAAACTCTCCACTGGTTTTACGAACAGCGTGATCGTTTCCCGCTGGCTTTGAAGGCCACGTGCGCGCCTCATTATTATCGGATCCTTAACCAGAGAGCCCGGCAGGAAGGCAAAAGCATAAACCGCGCGGCTTACGGCCTGGATGCCGTCACTCGCGGATGTTTGGGCGGAATATCCTTCTGCTTCATTTCCCATGTAGGAAAAGTCCAGCCGTGCGGCTACCTGGAGATTGATTGCGGCAACTTGAGGGATGAAGAACTCCAGCGGATCTGGGAGGAGTCTGAAATTTTTCAGAAGCTTCGAGACGTTGACAGTTACGAGGGCAAATGCGGTTATTGCGAATATCGTCATGTTTGTGGCGGATGCCGTGCCCGAGCATTCTCCATCACGGGAAACTACCTCGCCGAAGAGCCCTATTGCATGTATCAACCGACCCGTGGGCCTTCGAAATAAGAAGCAAGACAAGCTTATCAGGATCGTGGAATCATGGACAGCGTGGATCGAAAATTGCTTAACCTCATTCAGCGCAATTTTCCTCTGACACCCGAGCCATTCGCCCAGATAGGCCAGCTGATGGGTCTGGCCGAGGAGGAGGTGATCCAGCGTATTAGGAAGCTAAAGACTCTGAATATTATCCACCGCATTGGTGCTTCCATGAACAGCAGGCGCATCGGGATGGTGGGCTCACTATGCGCTGCGCGCGTGCCGGAGAACCGTGTGAGACATTTCGTGGACATGGTTAATTCTCACCCCGGCGTGACCCATAACTACCGGCGCCATCATCCTTACAATATCTGGTTTACCCTTACAGCGGAATCTCAAAAAGAGATCGAGGATTTTCTTGAGGTAGTGCGGGAAAAGACAGGGGTGAAGGAGATTGTGAATCTCCCTTCTTTGCGGATATTTAAGATCCAGGTCCAATTCGATTTTTAAGCCAAGAAGGGATTTTTGCTCTTCTCCTTAATTTAACTAGACATGGATTGCCTCATGGCAAATGAATCGATTCAGGTATTTTTCGCTGCAACACCAACCTGTGGGATTCAAGATGTGGGCCCGGTATCGATAATGCGGAATCATTTGTATCGCGAGCCGATAAAGAAGGGGTTTTTAGAAAAAAAATTACTGAAGCCCGCAACTTTTCCCGCAGGCCGGGGTTATAGTTGATGAACAATAAAAAAGCCATCGATGATCCCGATGTGGATTTGATGCGCAAGTTCCAAAATGGAGACATAAGCGCTTTCGAGCGATTAGTTCGAAAATATCAACGCCCGTTAATTAACTTTGCATATCGATTTTTACACGATCAGAATGAAGCAGAAGATTTAACTCAGGAGATATTTCTTAGAATTTACTCTTCTGCTAAAAAGTATCGACCAACAGCGAAGTTTTCCACCTGGATATATAGAATAGCCACCAACCTGTGCCTCAATGAGTTGAGGCGCACGAGAAATCGCGCTCAGGATTCGTTGGAGACTGGAGGTGTGGAGGAAGAACCAATCAATTTACCTGATAGATCTATTCAGAGTCCGTTCGAGGCAGTTGCGGAGATAGAGCGAGGCCGGGTGATAAGAAAGGCTATAGACGATTTGCCACCCCGACAAAAAACAGCGGTGATCTTGAGTAAATACCAAGGGTTTAGTTATAAGGAAGTGGCAGACATAATGCAATGTTCTGAGGGTGCCGTAAAATCTTATCTCCATCGAGCACGGGAAAGCCTTTTGAAAACTTGCCGTGAGGTATTGGAAAAATGAGTTGCCGTACAATTCATCAGCAGATCATACCATATCTTGATGGTGAACTTCCTTATGATCAGGCTCATCGCCTTGAGACGCACATTGAGGAATGCGCCTCTTGCATGAAATTATTGAAAGATGAACAAAAACTCTGGGCTTTGCTTAAAGATTGGCCAGGCGTGGAACCTTCGCCCGATTTTGTAGAGAAATTTTGGCAGCGTGCAGCCCGTGTGCCGACTTCACCAGGCTGGTGGGAGCGCATGGTGGATTTCTTGCGGCCTGAGGGTCTGTGGGCACCTACAATGGCACTGGCCTTTTCCTTCTTTATTTGCATTTGGATCTATACTCACCAGTGGCCGGTTGCTCAACCTTCCCGTCAGGCAATTCCATCGTTGTCTTCAGATGCCGTGGAGGCAGTAATTAGCCCCACGGATCGAGAAGTAGTCCATCATCTGACCTTTTTGGAAAATATGGATTTGCTACTTAACATGGATATCGTTTCCAATCTTGAAGTTCTGACCGTCATGGGCAGTAGAATGGCCGACGATTCTTTCAGCAGCAATATTAGTCGCTAATACAATGAAGAAATACGTCTTTCTAATTATCGTTCTCTCCCTTCTTTTTTCACTTTGCATTGAGGGCCCGGCGAAAGCGGGTATCTTGGAGAAAATTTTCCCCAGCTTAAAGAGTGGTGAGAAAAAATTAAATGCAGACTTAGGGCTGGACGGAGAAAATCATCTCCTCCGCTGGATGCGGATGAGCCCCGCTCAGCGGCAGATGCTGCGTTATAGATACCACCAATTTAAAAGCCTACCTTCCAAAGCAAGGCGCGAGTTGAATCGGCGTCATCTGTTCTTTGAAAGCCTTGCACCAGAACAGCAGGATATCTTAAAGAAAAAATATAAATTCTATAAAAATCTGGATCCAATCAAACGGGTCCAGATCCGCCGGCTCCACATATTTTGGGAAAAAATGCCTAATACCCAGAAGCAACATCTCATCTTGCAGGTGGAGAGGATCCGCAAGCTGCCTGTGGTCGAAAGGGAACGCGAACTCTCCCATTCCGTTATCTGGCAGGTTTTTTCTCCCCGCGAGAGAAAGTCGCTGGGCAGCTTCATGAATAACCTCCAGATTCAGATTCTTCCTTTTTTACCCGATCGCGATCGACAAAAAAACCAGAAACCCGAGCAGAATAAAAATCCGGATGTCCCTGAATAGAGTTTTATTCGGCTTACTTCTCGAATAACAAATATGCACATCGGCGAAATCCTATACAGGCCGCTTCTCTGAGCTCTCCAGCCTGGGAGACCCGAATAAAAGATCTTGAGGGATTGTCCATGAATGAATATTAATCCCAGATTTTGCATTTGGGCATGAAAATACTGTTGAACAAAGGGGATAAATATATAAAAATGCTCCTTGTTTTAAGCCAATAAAATCTCTCAACAAGGAGCACAAAAAAATGAAACGAAAAAAGAATACTACAGCCCGAAGCGTAAATCAAGTAAAAATTGGTAACACTTTAGCGCTTTGAAAAAAGCTCTTTGAAAACTGAATAAAGAAAAAG
>CAZTAS010000003.1:0-56055 GCA_964611635.1 uncultured Thermodesulfobacteriota bacterium | reverse complement strand
CTTGTGTTAACTCTAAGAGGGTTTGTTATGCTGAGCTAACTCAATAGCCATTTATTTTAATTATCATAAATCTGTGCTCCTTTATAGTCAAGGAAAATCATCATGCAGTGATTTATTCGAAATCTTTTCAAGTTGATCAATTAACGGCATGATTCCATGTTGGGACAACATTCGGCTCAAAGAGTTCATCTTTCAAGGGCACATTCAGAGATATGCCTTTCAGATTGATCTGCATTGAGAGAAGATCCAGGAATGAGAGTAAGAGGCGATGAGGGATCCAATGGGAGTCCACGAGGCGATAATCCTCCATGTCCAATCTCCCCCACAATTTCTTGAAGCCCAATTCTTCGATACGGGTCACCAGCGCCTCCTTTTCACGAAGCAATATTTTACGCTTTCGCGAGAGAACCCCCTCGGCCTTTACCTGCTCCAGAAGATAAAGCACTAATGATCCTTTGATCCGATTGAGAATGGCAATTCCCGGTTGTGGAAAAGGCCCCGCCCCCATAACCAGGGATAGATTCTCCATGAACCACGGGTGAGGACGTTGGCGAATTTCGGCCTCAATTCTCAAATTATCATCCCCTGGAGGAGCCCATTGAAGAACCGTAATCCCGGGCAAGCTAAGAAAATCGAAAACGGCATTCTTTTGATCTGAATATGCGGTTATCCGGTATTTTCCAGGTTCACTCGCCGCCAGTATTCCCGTCAGTTTCTCGTATGCGGGGATATCTCTTCCCGAGACTGACAGGATAATGGGAGCACGAAAAGAATGAATCTTTTCCGCGCGCTCCTTAAGAAGGAGAATAAAATCCATTGCCCCTTTAGCTTCCTGGCGAAGGGATATTTCCCCGCTTGGTGCCATGAATTTTTCAGCCGAGAGGGGCTGGGAAGGCGGCCTTTGGGTCTCCCCGGTGGTCTGGCAGCCGTATGCACACAATAAAGCGATAAGGAAGGTAATTAGATCTTTTTTGAGAATCATTAATTGTTCTTTCGGGCTTACAAGCTCTTTGACCCTTTTTGCCAAACGTGCTACCGAATAGTCTATAAGTTCAAATACTTGAAGGTTTATTCTCTAATTCAAATATAAGTGGCTGCCATTATTTAAGAGCAAAGGTCAAATCACCTTCGGCTATTGTTTCTCCATTAATCTCAGCATGCGTTGAAAAACGAAAGAATTTCCCTCGGCGGAATATGAGTTTTGCGTGCATTAGAATCACGTCACCCGGAGCGGGTCCTTCCCCCATGAATGTAAATTTGCCCACTCTGACCAGGAATCCTTCGCTCACGCTGGAGTGGCCCTCATCCAGCATCAGGCGGCCCATCACCGCTGCTGAAGTTTGCGCCAAGGCCTCAATAACCAGAGTGGCAGGCAGTCTCCTATCATCGTCTTCAAGTCCCAAAGCCAGGGCATCCTCTGTGGAGGTTACATTTTTTATGCCAATTCCTTCCTTGCCCGATGTAATAATCCGTACCCTGTCCACCAGTAGGAAAGGATACCGGTGGGCAAGCAGTGGCAGGGAATCGACAAAATCCTCCGGGATAAGGGCTGGCTTGCTGAGATCAGTGTTTTTGTTCTCCTCCATTGCTTTCAACCAAATCCAATAGACAGTTCCATCTCCAATTAATGCAATGGGATGGAAGGAAAACGCATTCTATAATGTGAACCTCATGTCAATCCACCATCCACACAGAGAACCTGACCGGTGATATATCGGGCCCGTTCAGATGCCAAAAAAGATACGGCCTCAGCCACGTCCTCCGGTTGGCCAAATGCCTCCATGGGTATGACTTTAAGGAGATCTTCCTGCCTGGACTTTGGCATCCGGCGGGTCAGTTCCGTATCGATGACGCCGGGACATACTGCATTTACCGTGATATTGAAGCGAGCTACTTCTTTGCAAAGCGATTTGGTAAACCCGATGATCCCTCCCTTGGAGGCGGCGTAATTGGCCTGCCCCCCGCGGCCTATGATGGCGCTCAGTGAAGTCATATTAATGATGCGCCCCCATTTCTGATGAATCATTGGTCGCAAGACAACTTTGGAGCAATTATAAACTCCCTTGAGATTAACATCCAGCACACGGTCCCAATCCTCTTCAGGCATTATGACCAGCAGTTTATCACGTGTGATGGCAGCATTGTTGACAATTATGTCAAGGTGGCCCATCTCTTCGAGAACCTGCCTGATCATCTCCTGTACCTGCTCCAAGGACGAGACATCCGCTTTGTAAAGGGCGCACCCGGGGTTTTCTTTGAGCACTTCAGTCAGTGCATCCCGGGCCGCTTCGTCATTTTTGGCATAATTAAGGGCCACCCGGGCACCCTTTCGCGCTAAATTAAGGGCCACAGCCTTTCCGATACCCCTGGAAGAACCCGTCACTAGCGCAACTTTCCCCTGGAACTCCAATATTTGCATCGTAATCACTCCCGCGGGACTAAGACAATCTGCCCAACGTGGAGAGCACGTTCATTATTGACAATCCCTCTCCCCTCGAAAACATAACCGGCGCCTTTTGTTTCAGTAAGTTTCACCTCCAGCACCACCTGGTCTCCTGGACGAACAAGGCGAGTAAATTTCACATCGCTTAAGGATGCCACCATCCAGGCGCCCTTGCCTCCATTCTCGCGTGCCAAAATCCGCCCCATCTGGACAATTGCCTCCACCAGGAGCATGCCCGGCATAACTGGCATACCCGGAAAATGCCCGAGAAACCAGCGTTCGTTGTGAGAGACATTTTTAATCCCTCTGGCGCGAACACCCGGCTCCCATTCCACAATTCGATCCACCAATATGGATGGTGATGCGACCTGGTGGCTTGTCAATTTCTCCAACCTTAACTCCTTTTTGGGAATTGTACTACCAAAAGGCCTCCGAGAATTGTTGACCTAACAGCTTGCCTCAATCCGGGACGCATTTGCATATCTCTATCACAGGGCTGGCTTCAGCATGATAATCGGCAGAGCAAATAGCATCAGAAACTCTTAATGGTGATAATTAAAGTGTATATTATCTGCCAGTGTCTTCGTCAAGCAAATTATAATCATTATGTCCTGTGGGGCCGTAATCATTTTGTTGACATAACTACCAAAAATAATGTAAATTTTTATATACTTAATTATCTTAAGAAAAGCTAGCCATGGAGTGATGAGATAGGAAATGGGACAAGACGAATTGAATAACCGCATCAACAAACAATACATTCAGCATATGGATCTGATCGGAATTCTGGTAGACGGATTCATCATTGTTGATTCAGATAAGAAGATTATAAATATAAGTGAGAAAGCGGAGCAGCTCACAGGATATACTTTCACCGAGATTATAGGGCAACCTTGTTGCAATGTCTTTAAATCTGATTTATGCCAAGAGGGCTGCCTTGTGGACGATATATTTAAAAAATGTAGCGCCTATAGTAACCTATATGTCAAAATGCGTCGAAAGGAGCATGCTCCTGTGCTGGTGAGCATCGCAATCACGCCGCTCAAAGATCTCAAGGGCAAAGTAATAGGGGCGATAATCAACATCAAAGATTTATCGGAGATTAAATGTCTTATAAAGGAATTGAATAAAAAAAACGAAGAGATCCTTGATGAAAAAAACAAGTCTGAGGCCATATTAAATAGTATCAGTGAAGGCCTCTTCACAATCGACAATAATTGGAAAATAACATCCTTTAACCGTTCAGCTGAGATAATCACCGGATACAACAGGGAGGAGGCTTTAGGGCGTAAATGCCACTTAATATTCCGCAGCACCGCGTGCAAAAAAGGTTGCCCTATGAAAAAAACGCTTTATACGGGAGAGCCAATTTTCGACGCTGAAGTGGAAATCGTGAACAAGAACAATAACGTGATTCCATTAGTAGTCAGTACTTCTCTCTTGATGGATAAGAATGAACAGGTCATCGGGTGTGTTGAAACATTTCGCGATATTTCCGAAATCCGCTGGATGAAAAAAGAGCTTGGTGAAATTTACGAGTTTTCCAACATCGTGGGGAAATCCCAGGCCATGCAGGAGCTTTATTCGCAACTGAAAGACGTGGCCTTAACGGACACGAATGTGCTCATCCAAGGGGAAAGCGGCACGGGAAAGGAATTGGTTGCGAGAGCCATCCATTACAATAGCAAGCGGAAAAATCGCCCTTTTATCGGTTTAAACTGCGCTGCTTTGACAGAAAGTCTCCTTGAGAGCGAGTTATTCGGCCACGAGAAGGGCGCATTTACCGGTGCAGTGCACGAAAAGATCGGGCGTTTCGAGATGGCACATGGCGGCACCCTTTTTTTGGATGAAATCGGTGAGATAAGCCCGGCTATGCAAGTGGCCTTATTACGCGTCCTGGAACAAAAAGAGTTTCAAAGGGTGGGGGGCATCAAGAACATCCGGGTAGACATCCGCATCATCGCGGCAACCAACAAGAACCTCTACGAGGAAGTCGAGAGGAAGCGTTTTCGGGAGGATCTCTATTACCGTTTAAACGTATTCCCGATTTATCTGCCTCCTCTGCGCGATAGAAAAGAAGATATATACCTTATGATCGAGCATTTCATTAAAAAATTTTCCAAAAAAATGGGGCGTAAGATTTTAGGCTTTACCCCAGATGCCATGGAAAGAATTATGGCATATGATTGGCCCGGCAATGTCCGGGAACTGGAAAATGCAATCGAATACACTTTTGTACATTGCAAGAGTTCAAGAATTAATGCAACCGATTTACCCTCCCATATATCCCCCATTACAAACAATCTCTATCGCCAGATGATAAAGGAGCAAAACGCTGCATGGCGTTTTGAAAGACAAAAAATCTTGAATGCCCTCAATGAAGCCAGAGGAAAACGGAAAAAAGCTGCACAGATGCTTGGAATCAGCCCTGTCACGCTTTGGAGAAAAATGAAAAAATACCAAATCAAGCCCGAATTTTCCACATTTAACTCTTTCCGGATGGATGATCAAAATATTTCAAATGATGAAAATATGATTGCAGGTAATGAAATTAACCATTCTTCCATAAATTCCGGATAGTTCCACAAATTTTTCAGTTTATATGCATTTCAATTTGTGAAATCTTTTTTCCCCTCACAAGATAAACTTCAGAGAAATAAATGTTCATCAACTGCAATCCCCAAAACTATCATTTCTCATATTTTTAATAATATCAAAATATTATCTAATTAATCAGGCAGGACTGAAGGCAATCTCCAAGCCGATGGCATGCTTTTAGCTAATGTTATCATATGATGCATGAGTCTTCATAGTGGGGAAATCGGCAATGAATATTGGTATTGTGAGCACTGAGCCCGATCTTGATTCAGAAATTGTGACAGATTTTGGGCACAGCTTTTTTTTACTCATTGTTGACCTGGACACTATGCAGTATGAATCGTTCTTGAGCTCCGACATTGATGTGGTCCGGGGTATTGGATTGAAAACAGCCCAGCTTCTTGTCAACAAAAGCGCTGAGGTATTAGTTACTCATTTATGCGGAACTTTTTGCTATGAAACTCTGAGTATGACCGGCATTAAAGTCATCACCAATGCCAACGGAAAGGTCAGGGATGTAATTGACCAATTTAAAAAAGGAAAATTGGAATTCTCGTCGGGTGCAAACATCGAAATATCCAAATCAGTCCACGATAAAAAGTTCGACATTTTGAAAAAAGCCATGGAGAAATATCCTGGGGAGCTATAGGAAGAGCCAATCTTCGAAATTCATAAGAGTTTTCGGTTTTTCAAAGGAATAGAAATGTACACCCCGGTTAAAAAGGCACCAAATCAGCAATACACCTTTTATATCGAAGCTCCCGTGCTGGAAAATCGGCCGCGCCGCTTCCTGGAAATACTCGCATCCATCTTGAAGCATAGCAATTATAGGTACTTGCTGGATATCTACTCACGGATAGGCACAAAATGCGGCCGCTGCTCCTGTATGTGTCCGATTTATGAGGCAACAGGGGATCCGGACGATGTCCCTTGCTATCGCTCAGAGTTGCTATTGGGTATATATCGGCGCCATTTTACCATCGGGGGGATGCTATACGGCAAAATATTCGGCAACCGGTACCTATCAGATGAGGATATCGACGAAATGGCGGAAGCCTTTTATCGATGCACCGCGTGCCGACGATGCAGCATTGAGTGCCCGATGGGGATTGATCATGGCCTGATAACGCGCCTGGGACGCTATATCCTGAGCGAGATGGGAATCGCTCCCAAGGCTCTGGTGGTGTCCACCAGGGAGCAGCTTGAGGGAGCGACCCGAAACACTTCAGCCATCCCGGTGAAAGCACTTTTGGATTCATGCGAGTTTCTGGAAGAAGAGATACTGGAAGCAAAGGGTGTTGAGGTCAAATTTCCAATCGATGTGGAGGGTGCTGAATACCTTTTTATTCCGCCCGTCAGTGATTTTTTAATGGAAGCTGACACACTGATGGGAAACGCCGCTGTCTTGCATGCTGCGGGGGTATCATGGACCATTGGAACTGGTTATTTCGACGCGATTAACTATGGTCTATTTTACAGTGATCGGTTGCTGGCAAATATTGTGCGGAAAGAAGTGGAAGAACTACACCGATTGAAAGCACAAAAAATCCTTATTGGAGAATGCGGCCATGCATCTCGGGCTGCTAAGTATTTCGTACCAACCTTCTGTGGCGGTAAGCAGGCCCCTCAGGTTATAAACTGCATGGAATTGGCCCTGAAGCTTCTTGAGGAAGGTAAGATTAAACTGAACCCCAATAAAGTGACGGAAGCTGTCACCTACCACGATCCGTGTAATATTGCCCGAACAGGATGGATCGTCGAGCAGCCGAGAATTATTATTAAATCATTCATCAAGAATTTTGTCGAGATGACGCCCAATAGAACCAACAATTACTGCTGCGGCGGTGGGGGCGGAACAGTTTCAGTGGATGAAATCCGCAAGTTCAGAACAGAGGTCATTGGTAAGCGGAAAGCAGAGCAGCTTCGTGCCACCGGTGCTGACATTGTGATTTCTCCGTGCGCGAACTGTAAAAAGCAACTACGAGAGCTTGTTGAAGACCACGGTCTCAATATGGAAGTAAAAGGCTTGCATGACTTGATATTTACTGCTCTTGAGTTTTGAAAAGCTGAATAAGGAGTGCTTTCTTGGAATACTGGTTGTCATTGGCTAAGGGTCCTATCTTCAGGCTCTGCTTCTTGGTTATGGTGTTAGGATTGGCGAGAAATCTAATAATTGCAATTGCAGGCATGGTACAAGCATATCTTCGAGCTGGCGACACAGACATATCTTGGCTCAAAGTGGGGAAAAAAACCGTCGCCTGGCTGATTCCCGTTACCCATTTCAATAATAATAGCAGATTGTTTTACACTGCGGCCTCCTTTTTGTTCCATATCGGTCTCATCCTCGTTACTATTTTCCTGTTTGCTCATATTCAGCTCTGGAAACGAGGTATCGGGATTTCCTGGCCAGCCTTGCCTAAACCATTGGCCGACTGGTTGACACTGATGGTCATCGTTACCGGTGTGGGACTATTTATAGCCCGGATCGCATATTCCCAGTCACGCGCCATCAGCAGATTTCAGGATTTAGTACTGCCGCCCATGATCGTGGTTTCGTTTATAAGCGGCTTTATGGCCTCGCATCCCCACATTAACCCTTTTTCCTATCAGGGGACAATGCTGCTCCACGTGTTCAGCGGTGACTTTATCTTGCTATACATTCCCTTTTCAAAGCTCACCCACGTTGTTCTTTGGCCATTCACTCAGTTGGCCACGGAGCTTGCATGGAGGTTTCCTCCGGAAGCGGGAGCCAAGATTGTAGCCACCTTGGGCAAAGAGGATAAGGTATGAAAGCAATCCTTACTGATGTGACTCGTTGTATAGGATGCGAGCTTTGTGTTGAGAAGTGTAAAGAGATCAACAATCTGGGCGATGATATGCCTTGGCACTGGGGGTCACGAGACGGCCTTTCGGCAACGCGTTGGACTACTGTGATTACCCGTCCGGACAACCACTATGTCCGCAAGCACTGCCGGCATTGCCTCGAGCCGGCCTGTGTCTCAGTTTGTCCGGTGGGAGCACTGAAAAAAACCGAGGAGGGCCCGGTCATCTATGATGTCTCGGTTTGCCTGGGCTGTCGATACTGCATGAATGCTTGTCCCTTTGGAATTCCTAAGTACGACTGGAACCATACGGCCCCGGCAATCCAGAAATGCAATCTCTGCTATCCCCTCATTCTGGAAGGGAAAAAGCCGGGATGCGTGGAGGTCTGCCCGACGGAGGCGACCATTTTTGGAGAGCGAGAAGAATTGATTGCCGAAGCGAAGCGCCGCATCCGAGAAAATCCCGATAAATACATTCATAAGGTGTGGGGGGAAAATGTGGTGGGTGGCACTTCAGTTTTGTATATTTCGGATATTGATGTGAGCTTTCTGGGATGGAAAAAAGACCTCGGCACTCAGCCACTTCCCCATTTTACCTGGAAAATTCTTAACAAAATGCCTTCCGTATTCCTAGGGATTGGCGGACTGATGGCCGGTGTTTACTGGCTGTATGAGCGGAAAAATAAAATCCTTATGGAAAATGCACGAAAGACAGAACACAAACAGGATCAGAAAGATGACGGTGCACAGACGTCCTAAGATAACCAAAAACATTCTCTGGGTGATTACGGGTTTCGGTTTTGTTGTTGGAATTGCGCGCCTCCTCAACGGCTTGGGAGCGACAACTGCGCTCACTGACGACACGTCATGGGGCCTCTGGATCGGCTTTGATGTGATGGGTGGCGTTGCCCTGGCAGCGGGCGGATTTGTCATCGCCGGTACGGTTGGGATTTTTCATCGAGAAAGGCTTCGTCCCCTGCTAAGGCCCGCAGTGTTGACCGCCTTTCTTGGATATCTGGCAGTGATTGTGGGATTGATTGTTGACATTGGAAGGCCGTGGATGATTTGGAGTCCCACCATAAACTGGCAACTTAATTCTGCTCTCTTCGAGGTGGCCTGGTGTGTTATGCTGTATACGACCGTTCTCGCGCTGGAATTTGCTCCTGTCGTGTTGGAGCGATTTTCGCGCGCCCAATGCGTTTTGGAATTCTTCAAGAAGATCACCATCCCCATGATCATTGCCGGAATTATGCTCTCCACTATGCACCAGTCCACCCTGGGAACGCTTTTTGTCATAATGCCTTTTCGCGTTCATCCATTGTGGTATACCACTTGGCTCCCTTTACTATTTTTTTTATCATCAATAGCACTTGGACTGGCCATGGTGATTTGCGAGTCAATCATATCGGGTTGGCTCTTTCAACGAAATCTTGAAGAAGAGCTTCTGAGCGATATTGCTAAACTCGCCCGTTATGTCTTAATCTTGAACTTGATTCTTGTTACGGCGAATCTGGTCATTTATGGAAAACTGCATCTTTTAGTGGATGGTTCATGGGAAAGTATAGTGTACTGGTTTGAATTAGCTATCAGTATCTTGATCCCCATTGCCTTCCTTTCTTATTCCGGGACTCGAGCAACAATCGCAGGACAAGGAGCTGCGGCATTTCTAATCGTCCTTGGTTTTGCACTGAATCGGATCAACCTGGCGATTACCTCCATGATTTCTAAAACTGGATCGAATTATTTCCCTTCTTGGATGGAAATCTCTATCACCATGAGCATTATCTCTGCGGCAATCCTGGCTTTCTTTTTCTTTGTCGAGCATTGCAATGTCTATGAAACTAGAGAATATCGTGATCATCCGGACCACGATCTTTCAAAGCCGGTGTTTGAGCGTTCAACAGAAGTATGGCTCGGGCCGAGTTTAATCAGAAATACTAGCGTTCATCTTCTTTTCTTTTTAATAGGGGCAGGGCTTTCCTTCGCCTTACTACCGGAAAGCGCAGTGCATGGGGCATTGCCAGAAAAGACCCCCGTTGCCAGACCTAGGGGTCTCAGCCCAATGATCATTGATGGGGACCGCGCAAATCTCGCTGTAATCTTTGACCACAATAAGCACATCCAGGAGAACGGCAAGGCTGACTCATGCGTCAAATGCCATCACATGCAAAAGTCCATGGACCAGGCAACATCTTGCTCAGAGTGCCATCGGGATTTGTATCTCAAGACGCTGATTTTTGACCATCTGTTTCATGAGCGAAAGTTAGGGGGAAACAAGGGCTGCGAAAAATGCCACGACATTAAATATCCCAACTCCGCTGAAAATGCAAAACCATGCGAGAAATGCCACACCAAGATGATTTCCGAAGAGTCTCGTATAACCATCAAAACGAAAGGCCCTGATCGGTTAAAGTACACAGTGGGATACGAAGACGCCATGCATGGGTTGTGCATTCCATGCCATCAGGAAAAAGCCAAGGAGTTTAAGGAGAAAAGGCTGCTGGAGGAAAAGCTCTCCTCTGGCATATCCCGGAATGTGAAGGCTGAACTGATTGCGAAAGAACGGCTTCATTTCTGTCCTACTTGTCACAGGGAGCTTCATTACTCCAAGGATCCTATACCAATAATCATTATTCCCAAGAAGCAAAACGATGGTAGCTCCATCCTTTCCCTATTTGAAGTGAAAAAATCTTTAAACCCGTTAAAAACAAAATAGCTTATTATCCAATGGGGAGAGGTTGGCATTGAAAAAAAAGATTTTGATCATTGATGATGAGCCAGACGTGATTACTTATTTGAGGACTTTTCTCAAAGATCAGGGATTTAAAGTGTGTTGTGCCAAGGATGTAGAATCTGGCTTGCGGATGATCCCAAAGGAGAAACCAGATTTAATCTGCCTGGATATCATGATGCCTGAGAAATCAGGAGTTTCTTTCTACGATCAAGTTCGCAAGAACAAAAAATTCTGTCGTATTCCTATCATTATTATAAGCGGCCTTAATGAGGACTCGATGGATAACGTAATAGGAGTAATGGAAAATACCGGCCTACCTTCCAGGTCCTATAAATTTGTGGGTAAACCGGTGGATCTGCAACAATTACTTTCCGCCATCCGAGAAGCCTTCGGATAAGTTGACACCCTAACGGGGATGAGGGACCAATCATGCCAGCAAACATATTGCATTCATGGCTCCAGGAAAAGCTTTTCCAACACATCCCGATCAGCATCGCTGTTATCGACCGCGATCATCGAATTGTGGAGGTCAATCGAAGTTTCAAGCAGAAGTTCGGCGATTTCGCGGGCCGACATTGTTACGAGATATACAAGAAGCGCTCCAGCGCTTGCGAACAATGCCCTGCTGCCAAAACCTTTATGGATGGTCAACCACGGCGCCGCCATGAAAAAGGCTTTAATAAGTTCGGCGAGCCAATTGATTACTTGCTCTATCTAACGCCCATTGAGGGAGAAAATAAAGAAATGATCTATGTGATCCAGACGACCATGGACATCACACAGTGGGCCCAACAAGAAAAAGAACACCACGTTCTCTACGAGTGGGCTCCTTGTTATATCGCTGTGCTGGATCGAAATTATCGTATTATCCGAGGAAATCAGAGACTATGGGAAGCTTTCGGAAACAGGATTGGTGAACCCTGTTATCAAGTATATAAGAACCAGACGGAAAAGTGCCCAGATTGTCCTGTGGAAAAGACTTTTCAGGACGGACAAATTTATCACGCAGAGCAGACAGGCAGGACAAAGGATGGTAAAATAGCACAATATATTGTTACCAGCGCGCCATTGATAGAGTATGGGGAAAGGGTGGATCAAGTCATCGAAGTATGCATGGACATAACCCAACATAAAATATTGCAGACCGAGATAAGCAAGCTCCGTGCAATTCAAGAAAGCCTGATCGGGCAATCGTACGATGGTATTATGGCAATTGATGAGAAGGGAAAAACTATTATTTTCAATCCAGCCCTGGAGGCTTTATTACAAATTTCTTCCCAAGAAGTCCTATCCCTATCCGATTTAGAGCCATACTTTCCTCCACCACTGATGGAAATCGTCGGGCAAGGACGAGAGGCCTGTATGATTCCCAACTTTCCCATCCATTCGAAAAATGGAGAGGAAATACCCATTCGGTTCGCCAACGTTTGTTTAAAATCGGGAGAAGAGCTTTTAGGCTATGCCTCCTTTTTTCAGGATCTCAGAGAAATAAGGCAACTGGAACGAGAAAAGCTTGAGGCGGAGCGCCTTGCTGCCGTTGGCCAGACAGTAGCAGGCATTGCCCATGGCATCAAGAATATCCTCATGGGCATGGAGGGTGGTCTTTACGTGGCCAAGTCAGCATCGAAACACAATGATGAAAAGCTGGCAGAAGAAGGTTGGCGAATGCTGGAAAATAATATTATGAAGATATCTACCTTTATGAAAGATTTCCTTAGCTTTTCCAAAGGCCGGGAACCACAGGTTCAACTGGTGAATCCCAATCAAATAGCACATGAAGTGATAACTCTATATAGCGAAGCAGCGGATAAGGCTGGGATTTCAATCGTTTCTGAGCTGCAAGAAGGTATCGGAATGGCTCCAATGGATCCACAAGGCATTCATTCCTGCCTGGCTAATTTAGTTTCGAACGCCATCGATGCCTGCCGGATGAGCAATCAAGGGGGATGCACAGTGACGGTCTCCACCCGAGAAGAGAACAACTCTCTCATTTATGAAGTTATGGACAATGGTTGTGGAATGGATTATGAGGTGAAAAAAAAGGTCTTCACCACTTTTTTTTCAACTAAAGGAATGGGAGGTACGGGATTGGGACTGCTGGTAACGCGGAAGATCGTCCAAGAGCATGGAGGTAAAATCGAGCTTGACTCCACTCCTGGGCAAGGTTCCCGATTTACACTTATTTTTCCTCGCAAGCGCTTACCGAGGCCGCAAATCGAAATGAGCCCTCCCAAATCGGAACCCCACCAGAGAAAAACGAGGTAAAACCATGGCAAGGCCAGAAGAAAAGACCATTCTTGTAATAGATGATGAACCAGATATTGTTTTTTTCTTGAAGGTCGCCCTCGAAGACCATGGTTTCAAGGTCTTAACAGCTTATAATGGGATAGAGGCTTTTGATAAAATGCGTGAGCAGAAGCCAGATCTTATCTCGCTCGACCTTGTCATGCCCGGCAAAAGCGGCATAAGATTTTTTCATGAGCTTCGCAAGAACAAGGCGTGGTCCCAAATTCCCGTGCTCTTTGTAACCGGTCACGCCCACGATACAATAGATGGTTCGAATCTCATGGAAATGCTTGAAGGCCGCACTCTTTCTGGCCCCGCCACATATCTTGAAAAACCGGTGAACGCAGAAACTTTTATTAATAACGTTAAAGCTATCTTAGGTATTGAACCAGCCACGGATGAGCAGATGGCGTCTCAAAAAAAATCTTTAGAACAAGAAGTAAAATCTCTCTTGCCCAAAGCCGACGCCGAAGCCTTACAGAAGGTGCTTCGGATACTTCGTGAAGAATAACAATAATTCATATATATATTAGCCATACCTCAACAACGCCATCGTGCCCTGAAACTTATTAATGGCGGATTTTCGGTGAGCGTGGAACTGGATGGCAAACGCAATATTAAATTGTATGGCCTTTGCGGATTAAGTGCATTCCAGCCATAGGCAGTGGGAGATCAACAATCCCATGGGCATCTTGCCTTTCATCGTAGAACCTGCATTCAACAGTTAATTTTGTAACACACTGATATTATAAGATTTATTTTTTTGATTGTCACCACATCTTCTTATTTTATTTAATCTTGCTCGATCAGAATACGTGGCGGCGTCTTAATCGCCAGAGCTTTCAGAATCCTCTGTTGCCAAAAACTAGTTTCTGTGACGTAGCCATAGTCCTCATGGCCAACCTTCATCACTAACATCCACATATTCTTGAGGCTTTCGAAGGCCATCTCCGCACTCATGCCTGCTTCGGCCCTCTTTAGAGCTTGTTCTACGTATTTCTCAATCAGATATGCCAAAAAGCAGATAAAAGCATGATCCCTCACCCTGGGTTCCAGGTGGTGATAGATATATGAAGCGAATCTCCAGAGTGGATTTCTCCTCCCTAAACGTTCTCTCTACGCGCCACAGATTCTAGTATGCCCTGGCCACCTCCTGGGTGGGCAACGTCATATCGGTCAAGAGCACAAACTTTCCGTCATAGCGGGCATCACGCTCCACGGCCTCGGAATTAATGCGCACTGCACCCTGCTCGGCCTTCAAAAACCTCGCATATCCTCGGTTGCGGATGAGGCTCTTTGCCAACTGGCGATTGAGTTTCTCCTCAAGCTGGGTTAGGATGGCCTGTCGAGAAACGACATCTCTGAGCCTCTGCTTCTCATTGAGGCACACGATGTAGCGGCGCCCCTCCACCACAACACCTCCTTGACCTTGAGGCTCTTCAAGACCTCATGGAAACACCTTCCTCGGGCCAGTACCTTCTCATCGATCTCCTTGAGCCGTCGCATCCGACAGCCCATGATAAACTGGAAAGGCGCCTCTGGATCACTGGTTATAATCTTAAGGTTCTTCTTGCTCATCATCCCCCGGTCGGCCACCACGATGGCCCGACGAATCTGGAACCGTTGGCGCAGCGCCTCTATGATCCATCGAAATGCATGGACGTCCATGGTGTTGTCCGGAGGTGTCTCCCAGTCAATGGGCCAGCCCTGGGCACCCACCGCCACGGCGATGAGCATCTGGGGAAGCTCGGGTCGCTTATCCCGGCTCAGTCCTCCCCTTCGTGGCGCGCTCCAGCTATGCGTGGAACAGGCAGTACAGAAAACGCACAGCGGTGGAACGGGTCAACACCCGGCTGGATGTCTCTTTCGGGTTTGAGCATCACTTCATCCGCGGGCGTTCAAAGATGAAGCTGCGCAGCACCCTTGCCCTCTGTGTGATGCTGGCCATGACGGTGGGGAGGGTCAAAGAGAAACAGTAGGAGAAACTCAGGAGCCTTGTGAAGGCGGCGGCCTGAAAGATCGCCTGATTCCTGCTTGAAAGAGAAAAAATAGAGTTGAAGGGGATGGTTTGTCTTCAGATGCTCTCGAATCCTGTCTTTTAAGCCTGAAACATGCCAGATCATTGGTGATCGAAAGTCAAACTTCTTGATGAGAGTCTCTAACCCGTCCTGGCACCTTGGACAGAAAGATTCTCTCTGTATGTCCGCCATAAAAAAAATAGATTACAGCGCAAATGTTTCTCTTTCTTTTTTCCTTGACAATTAATTTTTGTGATATATTATAAATATGATTATTAAACTGAAGAATGAAATATCTATATAGTTGTCTGATTAATCCTATTTTTTATTGAGTGGGCGCCATGAATACACTGTCCAAGAAAGACTTCGTCTTCCCGTGGTGGGAGGATGGGGTTTTACTTTTTGTGGTGTTTATAATGTTAAATGGCGAATGATTTCGTGGCCCTCACTGCGATTATAGAAAATCAGCCTCTTGGATTCAGGTATTGCGGGAGACTCCCCATATAGAGTGAAGGTTTAAAACAGCAAAAAAGGATTATATCACCTTTATTTCGAATTAGGATGAGAAACTATATCATTAAAAGATTCTTTCATGCCTTTGTGGTCTTGATTGGTGTTTCGGTGGTAGTTTTTTTCATTGTACACCTATCAGGGGATCCCGCTCTTCTCATGTTGCCGCTGGAGGCCACTCCTCAGGAGGTTGAGGAATTTCGGGATAAAATGGGGTTAAATGATCCATTTTGGCTTCAATACTGGAGATTTCTCTATCACGCCATACAGGGAGATTTTGGCACTTCTCTTCATCAGAGCCAACCTGCACTTCAGCTGGTTTTCGAACGGCTCCCGGCCACCTTCGAGCTTACCATAGCCGGCATGTTGATCGCCGTTTTGCTGGGGATTCCGGCAGGGATTATTGCGGCAGTCAGGAGGAATACGATCCTGGATACGATTGTGAGAATTGGGGCCTTGTTGGGGCAGGCAACGCCGATTTTCTGGATGGGCATCATGCTTATTTTAGTTTTCGCCGTGAAATTGGGGATTTTTCCCACCTCCGGCCGCGGTAATCTCATCAATCTGGTGATGCCGGCTTTCACCCTGGGTTTTTATTCTGTGGCAATGATTGCTCGTCTTCTTCGATCGGCCTTATTGGAGGTTCTCTCTCAGGATTATATCAGGACATCACAAGCCAAAGGGCTTTCACCAAAGTTGGTCATATTTAAACATGCATTGAAGAATTCACTCATACCAGTAGTTACGATCATTGGGCTTCAAACGGGCCATTTGCTCGGAGGAGCTGTCATAACTGAGACAATATTCGCCTGGCCCGGCGTTGGCCGGTTGGCTGTCACAGCCGTTTTTGCCCGCGACTTTCCAGTGGTTCAAGCAATTGTCTTCACTGTGGCAAGCCTATTCGTATTAATCAACCTGCTGGTAGACATTTCTTATACATGGCTGGACCCTCGGATTCGATATAAATAGGTTGAAAAAGTTCTATTGAATTATTCGATTTTAATTAAAATTTCAAAAGAATTGCCAGCGTTAATTGGTTTTACGCTTATTCTGAGTATACTGGTAGTCTCCATTTTCTCCAGTTTTCTGGCGCCAACAGATCCACTTGCACAAAACCTGAGGGAAAGGTTAATCCCCCCGTTCTGGTCTGAGTCTGAAAAGGCTTCATCAAAGCACCTTCTGGGAACTGATCATCTTGGACGGGATATCTTGAGTCGAATCATGTATGGAGCGCGGTTATCCATGTTTATCGCTTTCACCTCTGTGCTAATCGGGGTGGTTAGCGGGCTATTTCTGGGATTGATATCCGGGTATTACGAAGGGATGCTGGACAGTGCGATCATGAGGATTGCCGACGTTCAGCTGGCATTTCCTTTCATATTACTAATAATCGCTGTCATAGCGGCACTTGGCCAAAGCCTGACGAACATGATCTTAGTTCTCGGAATTACAAGTTGGGTGCGCTTTGCACGAATCGTGAGGGGCGAGACATTATCTATAAAAAAACGAGAGTTTGTCACAGCAATTCAGTCAATAGGTGGTGATGACTTTCGTGTTCTTGCCTGCCACATTCTTCCTAATGTTATGGCCTCTGTCACAGTGATAACAACCCTTGAGTTAGCCAGGATCATCCTGCTTGAGACCTCTTTGAGCTTCCTCGGACTTGGTGTACCTCCTGAGACCCCATCATTGGGAGGAATGCTCAGCGAGGGAAGGGGCTATCTGGCTACCGCCTGGTGGTTTGCGACGTTTCCGGGATTGGCCATTATGATCACAGTGTTGGGAATCAACCTGGTTGGAGACTGGCTGAGGGACTTTTTGGATCCAAAATTTTATAGAAAATGAGCTATAGGAGAAAAACAATGAATGAGAAGGACTATAATCGCGAGAGAATTGAGAAGATTCAGAATGAAATGCACAAGCAGGAGTTAGACGCATTGGCTGTTTTCAATCCCCCAAATTCATTTTACGTAAGCCGATTCAATCCTGTCATTCAGAGCACTCCGGTTATCGCCATTGTCCCGGCCAAAGGTGAGACGGCCTTGCTCCTCTCCGCTCTGAGAGCAATGCACGCGAGGAACGACTCCTGGATAAAGGACATCAAAGTATACGGGAGGCCCTGGGCTGGTATTGTCCCAATGGCTCCCGGATATTCGGAAGCACTGCTTCAGATAATCGAGGAACGTGGATGGAGCAATGGAAAAATTGGCGTGGAAAAAAACTACCTTTCCATAAAAGACTATGACAAAATCAAACGAATAATCCCGGATGTGGAACTGGTCGATTCGAGCCAGCTGTTCCAGAGGTTGCGATTGATAAAGGATGATCATGAGATAAAATTTATAAGGACCGCCGCAACTCTCGCCGACCGGGGGATGGAAGCTGCTCTTAATGTCTTACAGGAAGGTGCAACAGAACAGGAAGTTACGGTTCGGGCTCAGCAGGCCATGAACGAAATTTGGCTCCAGCGCTTCCCCGATATTGAGGTAGCAGGCTTCGCATCTCAAGAAGGGAGCGTGAAAAATGAGCTGTGGTCATACTGTCTCTCCGGTCCAAGGTGGGACATGTTCTGTGATAATCCTACGAATCGCAAAATCAGTTCTGGAGATCTTGTGTTTATTTATACCGGAGGGATATGCAATGGATATCATGCCGAAAACGAGAGGACGGTGGCTGTGGGTAAATTGGCCGATGAGCAAAAAAAAGTGTTCGATACGGTACTGAAGGCCCGCGAGAAGGCGCAAGATAAACTGCGCCCTGGTATACCCTGCTTCGAGGTTTACCATGCAGCCGCTGAGGTATTCACTCAAGCGGGCTACGGTAAAACTCTCCCTGGGCGCGTGGGCCACGGAATGGGCCTTGGCGCCCATGAGGAGCCTTCTCTGGGGCCTAACGTGGAGCTTCTCCTTCAACCGGGAATGGTGCTCAGCTTCGAGCCGTCCATGAGGATCGGCGCACTGGGTGGGGCACAGCATTCAGATACAGTGCTTATCACGTCAAGAGGTTTCGAGTTCTTAACCACCACAGATCGGGGATTTTTGACAACTTGATGCATATTTTAAGAAAGGAGGAATCGACGTTGGTAATGACCAAAACCGAAAGGATTCAAGCGGCCATTCTGGGTAAAGAAGTGGATAGAACCCCCGTATGTTTCTGGCGGCATTTCGTCGGAATCGATCGTATTCCCGAGCAGTTTGTTGATCAAATGATTTCTTTGCAGCAAGAATACGACCTTGACTTCATCAAGGTCATGCCTCATGGCCTATACAGTGTCGAGGACTATGGCTGCGAGATCAACTTCGATAACCTCGGGCCTTATCAGACGGGCTACGTGACCCGGCATGCCATCCAGAAGCCTGAAGATTGGGATAAAATCACGGTTTTGCCTGTGAATGATGGGGCCCTTGGAAGAGAGTTGAAGGTCTTAGAATTGCTTCGGAAGAGAGTCAAGGGAAGGATTCCTTTTATCCAGACGGTTTTCAGCCCCCTGACCACTGCTAGTAAGATGGCGGGGGAGCGCCTCTTACCTGATCTGCGCGAGTACCCCGAAAAGGTTCACCGCGCCCTCGGGGCTATCGCCGAGACCACTCGCAACTTTGTGGCAGCCTCGCTGGAGCAAGGGGTGGATGGCTTATTTTTCGCCACCCAAGAAGCTCGTACAGACGTTCTTTCCGAGCAAGAGTTTCTTGATTTCGGAAAAACATACGACCTTGAATCGTTGAGCCCTATAAAGGGATCAGACACGTATTTTAATGTCATGCATCTGCATGGACTGAACTGCATGTTCGACCAGGTCCTCGATTATCCGGTCTCGGTGCTGCAATGGCATATCTGGCAGACCGCTCCCTCCCTGGAGGAAGCGGCAAAAAATACGGACAAGGCTTTCATGGGTGGGATTGTGCGGGAGTCCCTTGTAGATGGCACGGAAGAGGATATCGAAAAACAGCTCAAGGACACTTTAAAGATGACAAATGGCCGCAGAATCATTATAAGCCCGGGCTGTGCGGTGAAGCTGAATTACAAGGAGAATCTGCTTCGCCGCATGAGAACCCTTGTCGATCAACTCTTAACATGATGCATAAACATCAAAAGGTCACTGTCTAATCATGAAAGAACAAGGAAAGGAGGAATGAAATGAAACGATGGACAATTGTAGTTTGGGTATTTCTTTTTATTGGATCCCTGGCCTTTTCGAACCCATCCGCTGCTTCACAGATTATCATTGCTCAAGGGAACGATGCTGCGACCCTGGATCCCCACCTGACCTTGACCATGTCGGATATCAATGTCATCAATCATGTCTGTGATGGGCTGGTTAGAAGGGATTTGGACATGACTATCGTTCCTGGCTTGGCGGAGTCCTGGAAGTCGATTGATCCCTTGACTCATGAATTCAAGCTGCGTGGGGGCGTGAAGTTCCACAACGGTGAGCCATTCACCGCACAGGTTGTGAAGTTCAATATAGAGAGGGTCTTGGAACCTAAATTTGTCTCGCGGATAAAGACCTACCTCAAGATCATCGATCGGGTGGAGGTGGTGGACGACCACACGGTTCGCATTGTGACAAAAAAGCCGTCGCCCGTTCTGCTCAACCAGCTTCTGAGGGTGTTGATGCTCCCGCCGAAATACGTCAAGGAAAAGGGAGACAAGTATGTGACTCGAAACCCGGTGGGGACAGGCCCTTATCGCTTCGTGGAATGGGCGAAAGATGATCATATCACCCTTGAGGCTTACAAGGAGCACTGGCGTGGAAAACCCCCATTTGACCGAGTAATCTTCAAACCGATACCGGAAAGTTCCACTAGAGTTGCAGCTCTCTTAACCGGCGAAGTAGATATTATTACGAATGTACCTCCCAGCGATATCAAGCGCTTGAAAGACTCCAAAAACGTTCACCCCGTTATCAATCCAAGCATACGATGCATGTTTGTCAAGTTAAACACCGAAAAGCCCCCATTCAACAACAAATGGGCTCGGCAGGCCCTAAATTACGCAGTGGATAAGGATGCCATCATTGATTCGCTATTCGAAGGAAAGGCTAAAAAGCTTAACGGGCAGCTCATCTCCCCGGAGTATTTCGGCTATAACCCTGATCTGAAGCCCTATCCGTATGATCCCCAAAAAGCCAAGGAACTTCTGGCCAAAGGAGGATATCCCAACGGGTTTGAGGTCGAGTTTGACACGCCCAGCGGTAGATATCTGTTGGACAGAGAGGTCTCCCAGGCCATCGCTGGCCAGCTATTACGGGTAGGAATCAAAGCCAAAGTGAAAGTGTTGGAATGGGGCCTGTACATGAAAAAGTACGTCCGGACCCATAATCTAGCTCCCATGGCTTTCTTAGGCTATGCAGGCCGCACGGTGGAGGCGGACGGAATGTACACCTTTCTGAGCACTGAAAGCCCTTATAGCTATTATAGCAACAAGGAGGTTGATAAGCTTTTGGTGGAGGGGAGAACGACCCTCGATCGAAACAAAAGGATGAAAATCTATAAAAAGATCTCGGAGATTCTTCGAGAAGAGGCGCCCATCGCATTCTTATACCAGCAGGTGGACATCTACGGAGTAAGCAACAAGTTTGACTGGTGGAAGCCCCGGGCCGATCAGAACATCTGGATGTTCCAGTCCCCCACGAGGTGAGACCATGAACGGACCCGCTGAACCGCTGTCAAACATGGTTATGCGCTGACACTATAAAAATTCATCGGCCACCTGCTCAGCCGGTGGCCGATGAATCTCCTTGGCTAGTCAAAAGAGGGAGCTTTCCATCAATTATAGCAAGTTCATATTGAAAAATAAGGTTGTGATCGCTTGAAAAATACAGATCGTAAGAAAGAAAACCTTTAAGTATTTTTAACAACTTTATCTAACCACAGAGAAGGTATCACATGACTTATGAAAAATATCGCCAGTATAGCATATTTGATTGGATGATCAACAACAATCGGGGTCCAAAACATAAACTGATTGTAAATATATTTATGACATAACACTGAAATTTTATTAATAACCTTGATGAATTTTCAGAAAGATCCGCTTCATAGCAAGATTTTTGAGACTCTAAGAGACAGGATTGTCTATATCGAGTATCCTCCAGGCATGAGTCTTTCGGAAAAAGAGCTTTGTGAGGAGTTCAAAGTCAGCCGCACCCCTTTGAGAGAGGCCATCCGAAAGCTTGAAGACATGAAGCTGGTCACCGCCATTCCTCGCTATGGAACTTACGTTTCACCTATAGACATCGATGAGATCCGATGTGCTTTTGAGGTCAAAATCAAGCTGGAAGGGTTAGCCGGAGAGCTTGCGGCCAGACGGATCACAGGAAACAAACTGAAAGAAATCAGCGCCCTAATCAAAGAAGCAGATATTAAACAAGGTCATCGCAACCTTATTGAGATAGATGCTCATTTCCATGAGATCATTCGCCAAGTCATACAAAACCCGATCTTGCAAGAAATTCTTGAGAATCTTCACAGCCGCTGCGCACGTCTGTGGAATTCCGCTTTAAGCGAGATTATTCCTATCGAACAAGTTATCGATCAACTGAAGGAAATTTACCTTTCTCTTGAAAAGAGGGATGCTGAGAAAGCAGGCCGTCTTATGGAAAGTCATGTTCAGTACTTCATAGAAAAGATTAAAAGCCAACTTCTATGAGAGCTGGAATCTTGCAGCCAAAAAAAGGCCACAAAGAAATACACACGTTTCTGAAGAAAAACTCTATGCGCCGTGTGGGGTTTATCTTGCTATGGAAAAAGACTTTGGATCTTATCAAACCTCGGGGATGACCTCCATTACGGTACGGGGCGAAACTTTGAATCTCTGCCAAAAGTACATCATAGATGGGCCATACATAGGGCCAAGATGAGTGCTTAACAAAAGAGAATCATAAGAAAATTGGAGTGGAGGATATTCATGTATGTCATTAATGTAAACGACAGACAAGATTCGAAAATAGAGACCTATCCGTACAAAAAAAAGCCACTGGAAGTGAAAGATGTATGGATCAGATGGCTATCGCAGGTTGGCCCGGAAGGGGCCCAGGAATACGGCCTCAGGTTCTTTACCATAGGCCCTGGCGGATATATCCCCATTCACAACCATCTGTACTATCAAACCATGTACATTTTGAGCGGACGTCTCTCAGTAACATCGTATGACATCAAAACGGACGAGAAGATAGAAGAAAAAATAATGGGCCACAACGATCTTGTTTTCGTTCCAACCATGGAACCTCACAGCATGAAAAATCTTAGCGACACTGAAAATGCAACCTTCTTATGCTGCATTGCAAATGTTTATGAAGACGAGAGCGTCTAACAGTTTGAAGGAATTGTCATAAGTCTCCCATCGCAGCTAATAAAACTCGTATTCCAAAGAGGAGTGAACATTATGCGGACAGCTAAACGTTTGGATCTTTTCAGGGCCTATCTGGGCACGGAAATGAACATCCGGCTGACCAAAATGAGAGAAGAAGGCAAGGATGTTATCAATCTGGGTCTTGGCGACCCCGATTTTACCCCCCCGCCCCGCCTTCTGGATACCTTGAGAGACGCTGTCAGTGATCCTAGCCACCATCATTACCCGAGTTTCTATTCCAACAAGCCTCTCAAGGAGGCAATTGCCGGGTGGTACCGGCGGCGATTCGGGGTTGAGCTTGATACTGAGACCGAGGTTATTCCCCTTCTGGGCTCCAGCGAGGGGCTCTTTCTCATCCACCTGTGTTTGCTGGATGTCGGTGATACAGCGCTGATTCCTGATCCTTCATACCCCTCCTACGAGGCGGGAGTGAAGTTGGCGGGCGGTCAAATTGCGTCGGTCCCGTTATTGAAGGACAACGGCTTCATGCCTGATCTGGATGCCATTCCTGGCGAACAGGCCCACAAGGCACGAATGATCTGGATAAACTACCCTAACAATCCTACGGCCGCGGTAGCCTCGCCAGAGTTCTATAAGAAGCTTATCACCTGGGCAAGAGATCACGATGTAGTGGTTGTGCACGATGCGCCATATTCCGAGGTCTGCTTCGATGGTTACCGGCCGCCGAGTTTCCTTGAATTTGCCGGGGCCAAGGATGTTGGAGTGGAATTCCATTCCTTATCGAAATCTTACAACTGCTGCGGCTGGCGCGCGGGAATGCTTGTGGGGCACAAGGATGTTATTGGGGGAATGGCAAAAATAACATCCCATGCCGACCGGGGAATGTTTTATCCCATGCAGGTGGCCGCCCGGGAGGCTCTAAACGGCCCGGTGGATTTTATGGAGGAGCGCAACCGGACCTTCCAGGAGCGCCGAGATGTGGTGGTGGCAGGCCTCAGGGAGATCGGGCTGGAGGTGGAGAGTCCAAAGGCAACCTTTTATATCTGGTCATCAGTGCCCAAAAAATATACTTCTCAAGACTTCTGTTTTAAAGCATTAGACGAAGTCAGCGTATGGATGATCCCGGGGTCCATGTATGGGAAATATGGAGAAGGATATCTGCGCATTGCCCTAACTCATCCAGTCGAGCGGCTTGTAGAAGCCATGAAACGGCTGAAGAAATTCGCATCATAGATCTGATGAAGATTTATTCTCGAACATCAATACGATGGCTCACAAATGATGACTTACAATCTAATATCATGGGACGAGCGGAATAATCTCTTTCTTATTTCTCAAATTTAGTGTAAAAGGGGTGATAAAAAAATTGGACACAGTTTAGAAAGGTCGAAGTAGCAAGAGCTATAGTAGTGAGAGTTCAGCTTGCGAACTTTGTGGGCGGCGTATTTTCCTGACGGCTATTATAAATCCGAAACCATAAAATGTGCGATGAAAATGAGAAAAAATTTTAATCCAAGAAATGAAAGGAGTATAGAATGGGACGAATTGTCTTAGGTGCCCCAAGGAAGAAGCCTACTAGGAATGCACAGGCCGTTAGAGTGGGAGATATTATTTTCACTTCAGGAGTATCCTTTAACTGGGATACGGGTGAGGTTGTAGGGAATACCATCCAGGAGCAAACAAAGCAGGCCATGGAAAACATAAAGACCACCCTGAAGGCTTGTGGTTCCTCATTGGACAATATCGACAAGTGTACTGTATTCGTGACAAGCAGGGATTACGTTTCTGGAATGAATGAAGTTTATTACAGCTATTTCCCGGACACAGCTCCTGCTAGAGCTTGTATCATAGCTGATTTGGCTCGCCCCCAGATGATGGTCGAGATTGAAGTGATCGCCCATGTGGAGGACAAGTGAGCCTTGAGGCAATTATGCTTTGTTCACAGCTCGGTGGGGCTATGACCTCGAGCCGAAAGATATTACCAAAAAAAGAATGTAATGTTGATGTTACACGATAACAAGAGATTATTTCAGACAATGGAGGCATGAAAAATGGCGAAAGTCGATGTAGCCGTAATGGGAGTTACAGGAAAAACCGGATTTGGATGGGTGGCTCAGCGCATCGCGAGGAAACTTTTTGAGGGGCATCCTTACTTTAATCTGGCTGCTTTGATTTCTGATAATCCTGAACACCAGGGAAAGCCGTTTTCCGAATGCATGAAGTGGTACGGACCAGGTGATCTTCCCGAGGCTCTTGGGAAAATGACTCTCTCGACCGCTGATCCAGATGCACTGGGCAAAGTCGGAGATATAAAACTGGTGATTTCAGCTCTTCCTCCCATGCTTTCTCCTGAACTTGATCCCAAATTCGCAAAGGCAGGAATCCCGGTAGTGAGCGAATCGCCAGGTTTAAGGAATGACCCGGATATTCCTCTGGTTGTGCCGGAAATCAATGCGGATCACCTGAGCATTCTGGAGGATCAGAAGAAGAAAAAAGGTTGGAAGAGCTTTATCGTTTCCAACCCGGTATGCACTGTCACCATCATCGTTATGTCAATGAAGCCGATTATTGATACCTTTGGAATAAAGAGGTGTTTCCAGGTAACCCTGCAGGCTTTATCAGGCGCTGGTCCCGAAGGCATACCGTCTTTAGCCATAGTAGAGAACTTCATTCCCTACATCAAGCTGGAGGAGGACAAACTGGAGACAGAGGGACCAAAAATTCTGGGGACAATTAAAAACGGCCAAGTTGTTTCCAACCCAATACCCATCAGTAGCTCATGCAATAGGATTCCAATAATCAATGGTCATACAATTTGTATGTTTGCAGAAACAGAGAAACCGCTGACCGTGGAGGAAGCCAAAAAGGTTTTCGCCGGCTTCCGTGGCCCCGCCCAGGAACTCGGTTTGCCCAGCGCGCCCGAAAAGCCCATTGTAGTCCTCGAACAGGAAGATCGTCCCCAGCCTCGTCTTGATCGTGGTCTGGGAAATGGCATGATTGTGAGTGTGGGCAGGATTAGGAAAGATCCTGTGTTCACAAATGGAATCAAGTGGATAGTCTGCGGTGATAACATGGTTCGAGGCACGGCTGGAAATACGATCTTAAATGCTGAATTGCTTTATAAGAAGGGTTTACTGTAGTGTAGCAAAAAGGCTATGAATGAACCGGCAGGCTATTTGATTACAGCATGAGGTATTGGAAAAATGGAAACTATCGGACGTCACAAGCCAAAAGAGATCATTTCTGTGAGGATAGAGCAGGGAGAATGTCTTCGGGGAAAAATAGAAAGCGCCATGAAAGAAGTGGGAGGAAGCGCCATCGTCATTAGCGCTTTCGGCAGCCTGAGTAAGGTAGTGTTCTCCAATCCCGCATCCATAGATAAGCAGCATCGCAAGACAGATAAAAAAGAGCTGGAAGGTCCTTTTGAAATTGTTTCTTTAATGGGTGCTGTTGGATCCGCTTCTGCGCATAAAGACCGGATGAGCCATATTCATATAGCCGTCTCCCGGCATGATGGACCCGTGCAGGGAGGGGGTCTCGGGTATGGGAGCGAGGCTTGGTTCCCCATCAATGTCCATCTCGTTGTTTATGAATGAGATTGGCATCTATCCGTTTTTGCAAAGTGGTCTCCAAAGTTTGTGAATAGATTCCCTATGGTAAACGATCCAGCATGGTGAAAGACGAATATCGCCAAAACAAAGAGAGGCCCTATCTCCCTCGATTTAAGAAATGATAGTAAATAAAGCTGAAACATTAAAGATAATGAAAAAATAACATACCTTATCTAACCCTACTTATATATTAACAAAGAAGGAGGTTTGATATGAAAGGAAAAAGAATGGCGATTTTTGCTGGAAGTCTGTTTTTGATTCTTATTTTAAGTATAACTCCTGCTTGGGCCAAATTAAAGTTTCTCACCATCAGTTCCGGCCCCATTGGAGGAAGTTGGTACATCTTTGGTGGAACATTATCCGATTTGATTAAAAATGAGCTTCCAGGTATCAAAGTCACAGTCACTACCGGAGGTTCTTTATCAAATCCTAGCAAAGTGAATCAAGGAAAAGCAGATGTAGGATTTACTATGAACCGACTTTTCTATGAGGCGCGTAACGGAATTGGTGCGTTTAAAGACAAGGAACCTCATGAGAAATTAATGGCACTGGCTTTTCTTACAAATATCTATATGAGTGTATTCCTGGTGAGAGAAAATAGCCCGATCAACTCTATACAGGAGATCAAGGATAAGAAAATCCCTATCCGAATCCTTACCTCACCCAGGGCCAGTTCTCCCTCAGTGGCTGCTGAGAAAATGCTCGGGGAGTATGGAATTAGCTTTGATGACATCCGTTCATGGGGGGGAAAGGTTAACTTCGTGTCCTATGCAGAAGCCAGCTCCCTAATCAAAGACGGTCATGCTGATGCTTGGTGTGGGCCCACTACATCTCCGGCCATTATTGAATTAACTATTGCCCGAAAGATGAAGCTGCTGCCCATAAAGGAATCAGTGTTAAATGCTCTCCAGGAGAAGTTCAAATACGGGAGGGCAGTGATACCCAAAAATACCTGGTATTTCGTCAAAGAAGATACTCCTATTATGACTGAGTCGATCATTATCTTTACTCGAAAAGACATTCCTGAGGAGATAGCCTATATGATTACCAAGGCTATCCTCACTCACCCGGATCGTATTAGGGCGGTGAGTAGAACCTATAAGTATTTCACACCTGATAAAGCCTACCAGGTCACCGGAGGACCTATCCATCCTGGGGCTCTTCGATACTTCCGAGAGCGTGGGGATATTAAATAGGCTGCGGAGCCATGAAAACAAAAACAGGTTGATCAGGAAAGGATGAAGGGGAGAAAAATCTTTTCTCTCCTGCCTTTCCTATATTCATTTTTTTATACATGACATGAGGAAAAGTTATCATGGCCACCGAAAGAGCTCTTCGCTGGATCATCGCTGCGTTGTCGGTGAGTTTCATTTTTTTTCATTTTTACACCGCCGCCTTTGGCGTGTTTATTGCTCAACTTCAGCGTTCCGTCCATTTTACATTTGCCGCTGTCATCGGCTTTCTCTTTTTACCAGCAATTAAAGGGAAAAAGGTGGGAATTCCGGAGTTTGTGATGGCTCTTCTTTCCGCTCTTTGTTTCGGGTACATTGTTTACAACTGTAATGAGATAGCATTGCGCCAGAGTTTGGTTACTCCCCTTTCTACGCTGGACTTGATCATAGGAGGAATTGGTATTCTTCTTATCCTCGAGTTAAACAGAAGAGCAATAGGATGGCCGCTGAGTGCCGTGGCTGCTCTCTCATTAGCATATGCCTTTATAGGTCCCTATCTTCCCATGGTGATAGCTCACAGAGGTTTTTCTTTAATAGATGTAATCGATTATCAATCCTATGGGCTAGACGGAATCTACGGTCTTCCCTTAGGAATATCTTCCACTTACATTATTCTTTTCATTATCCTTGGTACATTTCTGGAATTCACCGGTGTTGGAGATTTTATTATGGATCTGGGGAAACTTCTGGCAGGGCACACCCGAGGAGGAGCTGCTAAAATTGCCGTTATCTCTTCCGCTTTCTTCGGATCTATATCTGGAAGCGCTGTAGCCAATGTCTATGCCACCGGTTCCCTTACTATTCCTATGATGAAAAGAATCGGGTATAAGAGCCACATTGCTGGGGCGGTTGAGGCTGTTGCTTCCACTGGAGGACAGATTATGCCCCCAGTAATGGGAGCAGCTGCTTTTCTCATGGCAGAGTTACTTGGAATTCCCTACATCCAGGTGTGCAAGGCAGCTCTCCTTCCTGCCCTCCTCTACTTTGCCACCCTTTTATTCGTGCTAGACTTCGAGGCAGCTAAGACAGGAATCAAGGGCTTAAAGAGAGAAGAGCTGCCTTCCTATCGTGAGGTTATTCCCCGGCTCTATCTTCTTCTCCCTATAGTGTTCTTGGTAATAGTGCTCCTTCAGGGATATACTGCTTTTCGGGCTGCCTTTATCGCTATTTTGATTGCTCTGGGACTTAGTTTCATTAAGAAGGGAACCCGTTTTACTCCGAAAACCTTCTTAGAGGCTTTGGTCACCTCTGCCCGTAGAGGCGCAATGATTGCGGCAGCTGTCGCAACAGCAGGAATTGTGATCGGGATAGTCACTCTTACTGGCATTGGACTTTCCTTCTCCAGTGTGGTGATTTCCCTTTCCGGCGGAAACCTGATGGTGGGTCTTCTTCTCATTATGATTGCTTCTATCATAATGGGCCTGGGAACGCCCACCACCGTGGCTTACATTATTGTGGTCACACTAGCAGCTCCAGCCATGAAAGAATTCGGGTTTGCCCCTCTTCCCTCTCACATGTTTGTTTTTTATTTTGGCGTCCTCTCCATGATTAGTCCTCCGGTGGCAGTATCCGCTTATGCAGCAGCCGATATAGCAGAAGCAGATGCCATGAGAATTGGATTTGCCGCAGTTCGGATAGGTTTTCTTGCCTTTATCGTTCCTTTTGTTTTCATCTTCGAGCCGGCCCTATTTATGGAAGGATCTTGGTGGTTTATCAGTCTTCGCTTCGCCATGACCTTAGCAGGGGTGTTAATACTTGCCGGGGCTATCTCAGGATGGTTTTTTCAGCCTCTTAACCGAAGTTTGAGGCTTCTATGTTTTATAACCTCTCTTCTTATAATTACTCCCGTAATCCAAACAAACCTTATAGGAATAATCCTTGCTCTTATTCTCATTTTATTCGTTACTTATCGTTATAGAATAAGAATATCAGAAGAAAAAATCTAATATCTAATATACAAATGAAGGAAATAATGGGAAAGAAAGACAACAAACTAATCAATCCCACTTGGCCGTGGGTCGCTCGCGTTACTCCCTTCACCCTTGAGGATCGGATTGATTTGAATGGTTTATGAAAATTGGCTGATTTTCAGGTAGCCAATGAGACAGATGGTCTCTTGCGTGAAGGCCCCACGGAAGAAAGCTTATCTCTTTCCACATATGACTCTCCCACCTTTTCCCTTATCATCTCCACTTCAGCTATGGTAAGACATTGAAAGGGAAATGCAGCAGTGAATTTTATCTCTTGAGAGATTGCAGAGATGTCCCGACCCTTAAATATATAGAAAATCATTTCTGTCCGGTTAGGCGAAACATAGATTTAACTGATTGATATCATATTGACTTTCGCGCTGTTTTTCTGGCGGTTTTAAGAGTTCCTGTATGGTGCACCTTCTGATTAAGCTGTAATATTTGTAGCAAACGCTGGAAGCTTATGCTTATATTGCAAAGGAATTTGATATAACAGAGCAGCAAATAGACGATCAATGCGATGTATATTTGCGTCAGGACTGCATTTTGGGAGTTGCCCAGGAAGGCCTTGATTTTAAGATTTTGCTTAATATCCAGCGGAAGAAGGCCTCGATTTGCCGGCGCTCCTTGTAGATATCGGCAATAGTTTTGGCCGATAGCTTAAAGTTGTCGGTCAGAACCAGGGGAAAAGACTCAAACACAGACTGACCACTGAAGCATCCAGGCTATAAAGCTTGTTTTTGAACTTGAATTTGTGCTTTGGGGCTACAGGCTGGAAGCGCCGATACATGATGCCGAAGAAGCCTTCAAAAGGAATAAAGCCGCAGTAATAGGCCTGATCCTTATGCTCATACTGGTTCTCATCGCTATCTTTGCAGACTTGCTGGCTCCTTACGACGTTCGTGAGCAAGACATCAGGCACCGCTATTCACCTCCAGAACCGAAGCACATCCTTGGTACCGATGATCTCGGCAGAGATGTCCTCTCACGGATTATTCTGGGCTCAAGGGTCTCATTGTTTGTGGGGGTCAGCTCAGTGTTCTTCTCGATGTGCATCGGTGTGGTTTTGGGCATGTTGGCAGGATACAAAGGAGGCCATATCGATAACTTTATTACACGAATAATCGACACCCTGATGTCCTTTCCTTCACTGCTTCTTGGGATTTTAGTAGTGAGTGCGCTGGGTCCCTGGTTACAGAATGCTATCATAGCCATCGCATTGGCTTTCATACCAAGATTTGCCCGAGTTGCCAGAGGGCCGACCCTCGCTCTGAGAGAGCAGGAATTCATACTGGCATGCCGCGCTGCCGGAGCCAGGGACATGCGGATCATTTCCATTCATATCTTACCCAATCTGGTTGGTGAGATCGTCGTGATGGCAAGCCTCTGGATAGCCACAGCTATCATCATTGAGTCAAGCCTGAGCTTTCTGGGACTGGGCGTCCAACCACCAACGCCTTCATGGGGAATGATGATCAAAAAGGGGGTGGATGAAATACTAATAACTCCCTGGCTGGCAGTTTTTCCGGGCATAGCGATCTCCATGGCGGTCCTTGCTTTCAACCTCATTGGAGACGGAATGCGGGATCTGCTCGATCCCAAAACAAGGGGACAACTGGCAGGTTAAGCCTGATAGTTGTTCGTTATCCCTTTCAAGAATTTTTAAGGAGATTCGCAATTTAAATAAAACACTATGGTTTCGCGGTTAAAATTGTGATCAAAGATGTTTTAAATCCGTTGAAAACAATGATTTTATGATTGAAGAGCAATAATCAAAAAAAATTATGTTTGCTAGAAATGGAGCCCGGAGAATTTTTGTATCTTCTTGAAATTGAAGAAAATATTTTTTAGTGCAATTAAAAAGCTTTTGCATGGGCGGGAGTAAATCCCGCCCCTAGATCTGATAATCATATAAATCGTAGGGGAGGAGTTTATCCCCTCCCGAGGACTTGAGATATTTTTCAACTAAATAAAACACTTTGGAGGTTCAATGTCTCATATCGTCGATTCCCAATTCTATGGAGACGGATTCAGCACACCTGAAATTCGCGCTATCTTTTCTGATAAAACCCGCTACCAGCGCTGGCTTGACGTGGAAGCCGCCCTGGCGCTCGTCCAGGGGGAGCTGGGAGTGATTCCCGCCGAAGCGGCTCGGGAGATCGCCTCCAAAGCCAAGCTGGAGAATGTGAACCTGGAGCGCGTCAGGGAAGGGATCAAGCGCACAAACCATTCGCTGGTTCCCCTGCTTCGAGAGATTCAGCAGGCATGCCGGGACGGCCTCGGAGAGTTCATTCACTATGGAGCCACGACACAGGACATAGAGGATACCGGTGCAGTCCTGGAAATGCGCGATTCCTTCGATCTTGTGCATCGGGATCTCAAGGCGGTGGCATGGATTCTGGCCGATCTGGCGGAGCGTCATCGCACCACCCTGATGGCCGGTCGAACCCATGGCCAACAAGCTTTAGTTACTACCTTCGGGTATCGATTGGCCGTATGGCTTCGGGAGGTAATCCGCCATCTCAAACGAATGCGCCAGAGCCGGGAGCGAATCTTTGTGGTCTCCCTTTTCGGAGGCGTGGGGACAATGAGCGTGCTTCCAAAAGGAGTGGAAACCATGAAGACACTGGCGGAGCGCCTGGGATTAATGCCCGCCGAAGTGAGCTGGCATACGGCTCGGGACTCCGTGGCAGAATTTGCAACCTTGATGGCCATGATAGCCAGTACCCTTGGAAAGATCTCCAATGAGATCTATGTATTGGCCAAGACTGAGTTCGGTGAGCTTGAAGAGGCACATACCCCGGGGAAGCTGGGTTCTTCTACCATGCCCCACAAGCGCAACCCCGAGATCTGCGAACAGGTGGTCATGCTGGCCCGTCTGACAAAATACCAGGCCGCCATGGCCATGGAAAGTATGGTGGTAGAGCACGATCGCGACGGGCGGTCCTGGAGAATGGACTGGGTATCGGTGCCGGAGGTATCCTTCTACACGTCTGCGGCCGTCCACTTGACCAGAAACCTACTGGATGGCCTGGTGGTTCGCACGGAAAAGATGGCGGAAAATTTGCGCTTGCAGAAGGATTTTCTCTTTTCCGAGGCGCTTATGATTGAGCTGGGCAAGGTCATGGGGAAACAAACCGCCCATCATGTGGTCTATGAAGCTGCCATGGAAGCCCACAACCAGAGAAGCTCTATCGTGGATCGCCTGATGGAAAACCCGGAGGTGAGGACTCGATTTGACCGACCGGCGCTGGAGGCCATCACTGAACCGACACGTCACTTGGGTGAGGCTCTTAGCATGGCCGACCATGCGGTGGCGCTCTCCCGCAGAGAGCTGGAGGAACTGTAAGTCAATGCCCAGATTCTGATGCCCATTGTTATAGTCTTCTGCATTCTTGGGGCATTTGCCGTAAGGAACAACTTCTTTGATCTTTGGGTGCTGATTCTTTTCGGCACTCCGGCACCTTGCGCACCATAGCCATCCTGGTATTCCTCTCGCCCCTGCTGAAGTTCTTCTTGTCCCATCTCAGGGCCGTTGGAAGGCCACGATAAATTTGACTACCGAAGACCCTAGGGAACGATCTTAAGCCGCCCTTCCATCCTGGGTGCCACCATCTTTTTCTTGCTTATATAATCCCGCACCACATCAGCCACTACAAAGCCCGTGTCGTAAATGTTTTTACCCTCCTTTAACATCTGATAACCATCGCCGCCGGCAGCTAAAAAATTGTTAGTGGCCAAATTATAGATCCGCTTTTTATCCAGTGGTCTTCCTCCGATTCTCACGTTTACCGGCATGCCTTGCCGGATCTCCCATTTCAAGCCCGAGACGTGCAGCCAGCCCCCGCTACCCGGCCTCTGCTCAGCGGCGTGCCGTAGCACTTTCAGAAGCTGTGTCCCGGTGAGTTCCATGGTGACCAGAGTATTGCCGAAGGGTAACACCATGAGTATATCGCGGTAGGAAATTGGTCCCTTGGGTATGCCGGATCGTATGCCCCCGCCATTCAGCAAAGCCACGTCAGTGCCAACGCGCGCACGCATGGCATCGGCAATCAAATTACCCAGATTGGTTTCGCCGGATCGGACTTTGAGCCGATCCCCGACCAGGTTAAGCACAGCCTCGCCAACTGGCTCATTCAACATTGCTGTAGATTTTTCCAGATAGGGCTCGAGCATCTTTGTAACCTTGGGGTGCTGGGAATAAGCAGGACCTCTGGTCATATAGAACTGCTCGCCTTTATATTTGATAATAGTTTTTAAATTAATGGGAATGAGCATGAAATCGTGGCCGACTATCTTTTTGATCTGATCATCATATTTTATATCCAGACGGCCCAGATACACACCGAATTCACCGGCCTGCACCACCAGTGTGCTGCCAATGCGCTCCGCCCTCTTAAACTCGGTGTGAGTATGTCCTCCAACTATCACATCTATCCCCGGTGCATTTCGAGCAAGGTATCCGTCGCCCTTGTGAAGCCGATCTACCTCGGGGTCTCGGTAATACCCCAGGTGAGACAGTCCTATCACGAGATCCGCGTTATCGCGAATCCGGGTCAGTATCTTTTTCGCTGGCTGAACAGGATCAACGAAGACCAGGGCGTTGGTGTTGCCCGGCATTGTTATTCCGGGTGTGTCCGGAGTGGTAAAGCCGATGATTGCAACCTTGAGCGAACCCAACTGCTTTATCACGTAATCGCCAAAGAGTGGTCTTCCTGTCGCCTTGAGCAAAACGTTGGCAGCCAGAAACGGGAATTCGGCCCAGTCCTTTTGGTGCTGGAGTACTTCTCGTGGTTTGTCAAATTCGTGGTTGCCCAAGGCCATGGCGTCATATCCGATTAAATTCATGGCTTTGAAGTCAGGTTCGGCATTGCATAAATCGGATTCGGGCATGCCTGTGTTGGCGTCTCCCGCCGATAGCAAAAGCACCTGTCCGCTGCTTTTTTCAACTTCTTGGCGTACCACGTTCACTGCGGTATATCGGGCTGCCAGGCCTCCAGTTTCGGGCGAGGGATAGTAAGTGAAAGGCAGAAGGTGTCCATGGTGATCGTTAGTGTGGAGTATGGTGAGCAGGTGTATCTCAGCTAGTAAACCCTTGGGAATTGCCAAAATCATCAGCAGAACAAGGGCTATCAAGCGAGGCTTTAATCTAACAGAATTCATAAGTAACCCCCTTTTTCAAAGGAAAAATATTCCGAAACGCCCCTCAATTGCAAGTTAGAGGATACTCTTTCATGATGGAGGCATTGATTTTTTGTGTTTTTTCGGGCCTGAAAATGCTGTCCGGCTGAAAAGGGTATAACGTGAAACCTGATTTCTGTTATAATTTCAAGGGATTACCACAGGGAATGAGGTCCACTTAATGGTTCATTATAACACAGTCTTGCATCATATGCTACAAGTTATTCTCCACTGGGAGTTTGAAAAGTTGGTGTTCTGGCAATTCTGTTTTTACCTCTATTTCCCGGAGGCCCAAGCCGCCCTCCAGACCGCATAGGATACCTTTTCGAAGATATGGGATAAAGTTTGCTGTAATCTCCCGGTGGTCACCCTCATCTCTATCTATGTGCTTCGATGCATTGGATACCTGGGCATCATCACGTTTTTTCCTTTGCTTTTAGTCTCGACCATGGGCGCCGACTCCCGTACCGCCGGGTCCCTTATGAGCGTCTATTTCATCCTGGGTACAATTTGCAAGCCGACCCTGGGCACCCCGTACGACCACTTCGGTGTCCGGCTGCTGCTGGCCATGCTGTTTTTCGTGGGAGCCGGCGTCTCCGTGGCTGTAGCAGGTGTAACGGCACTGCCTGTCATGATTGTCTTGATGGCGCTGCTGGGCATGGTGAGCTTTATAAGCCCCATCTTGATGACCGCCGCCACCTCCCTGGTGGATCGGTCGGTGCGCACCAGTACCGTTGGGATGATTTACACGGCCCACGAGCTGCAATTCTTATCTCCCGTGATAGGGGGGGTGGATAGCTCAGCAGTTCTCTCTGCCCGCCTGCTTCACGTTTTTTGCAGCCGTCCTTGTTCTGGGCGGCGGCGTATCCCTCCTGCTGCAAGAAAAGCGCATCCCCAGGCTTCAGGAGATCTGATCTCCTCTCCCATTCCGCTATTTCCACGGGTCATACTAAGCGCATTCGTATCAGTAACTTTGGCATAGCACCGAATCTTTTCAGGGTTCTGAATTTTCCCTTTCTCCTTGCGTAGGGTCGGGGTTAATCCCCGCCCGCACGAAAGGGTGAGGAATCCACCGAGGGCTGTGACAATGCAGTAGGGGCGGGTTTCAAGCCCTCCCCTACTATCCCCTGGATGCGTGCAGGTTCCTGAAAAGCCTCTTGACTTCATTTGCTTTCAATGACAACATGGTTCTCGTTTTGAGTTATGGCGCTTGGCTGACCGGCCGCTGACACCGGTTCCTTCATAGCCTTGCATTGGGCATTCATCGTCTATGTATGGGCTATAGGGGAGAAAGGAGGCTTTGCAATGAAGATTAAGATGCTTGTTGCGTGTTTACTTATCCTGGCAGCGGTCTCATTCCCTGTACCGGTTGACGCTCAGTGCGAACAAATCACAACGTGGAGTGAAAATGATACCAGCTTTTTCAATTTCCCGGCGGAATCTATAGAAGTGCGGGTCATCTCCAACGAACCTGCCTATGACGCTACCGTTGATGACTGGATGACAGAGTTCGAGATTATGATTTATGTGAATGATGTGCCCTGGGGGGTAGAAGTTAATATTCTTTCATACACCAGCGAGGCCATGGCGATACGTGCATTAGATATTCGAGACCTTCAAGATATAACTATAATTTCAGAAGAAGAGAGAGAAATTACATGGGTTACGGGAGAGTATGACCCACAAGAAAATATTGTAGGAAATTTCCACCTGAAAGCTGCGTATCGCGGATGTGTCATTACATTAGATGGATCGGCCCCATTCGGCGGCCTGAGACAGAGTCTTAATCGTATTATTCAACTTTATCAGGATGTTCGTGATCAGGCCCAGACACTGATAGACAGTAAATGCGCTCCCTCGGATGAAGCCGGAATGATAGCGGGTGTGGTGCTGGATGGCAACACTGGAGCGCCCCTTGCCGGGGCGACGGTAAGTATCTCCCAGCAGCAGAGCACCACCACCGATATCAGCGGCTCTTTCTCCTTCGCTGATATTGCCCCGGGCGCCTATACCCTAACGGCGTCGGCCTCTAACTACGATGAAGGCAGCCAGGAAGTCACCGTCACAGCCGACCAGACCAGCACTGTGACATTTTACCTCCAGCCCAGGGCGCCCCAGGTGACGGCCACTGTCTACCCCACCAGCGCTTCAGCAGGCCGGATCGTGACGCTTACCGCCCGGGGTACGGACCCCGATGGAGCGCAGGACATCGTCTCCGTCTCAGCGAACCTCTCGCCCATAGGTCTGTCTCGAAACACGGAAATGCTTGAAAGCAACGGCACCTGGTCTGTGACTTTTACGCTTCCTGCCGGTGCTCTGCTGGGGCTTGCGGTGTTGCGCGTGACTGCCCGGGATTCCGGCGGGGCTGTGGGATACGGCGACGTTTCGCTGGAGATACAGGTGGAGTTCAGGGGCATAGTAACGGCCGACCGTCCGGTTGCACAAACCTTTGAGAACCGGATTTCCGGCCAGACGTTGATATTCGAGTTCGGCTCCTTACCCGGTGTGAGGATACTCAGACAGGCGTGTGTAACACAGCTTACCATTACGGGCCCCGACGGTTCGACGTATGGTCCATACACTATTGCAGCAGGCGGACAGGCGACGGTTGAGAATGCGGCCGCGGGCACCTGGACCACCGAGGTTCAGACCACCTGCACAGAGGCGGTAGAATACTCCTTCAGGGCTCGGGGGAGCGGCACCGGCGTGGTGGCCGGCGCGGTGAAAAACCGCAGGGGCCGGATGCTCTCTAACGTGAGGGTGACCTCCAGCAGCGGCGGCGCGGCTCTGGCGGTAAACGGTTATTTCCTCATGGTTCTCCCCGCGGGTAACCACACCCTGACAGCTGATGCTGCGTTCATTTCCCAGGGCTCCTCCGCGGCCATGGTGGTGGCGGGATCGACGGCATCGGTTACGCTGGAGGTGGAGCAGACGCTGCCAGCCATCTGGCTGGAACTGGAGCGCAGCAGTTACGGCGCAGGCGAGACTCCGATGATCAGAGCTTCTCTTTACACCGGGACATCGCAGAATACGGTGGACGCCTTTGTGGTGCTCCAAGCGCCGGACGGCAGGTTTTACCAGTATGGTTCATGGAACGAGGCGACCGGCCCCACCGCGCCGTCCATTGAGGTTATCGATCTTGAAAACGTGGTAGTGCCCGGCCACAGCATCACCGGGGAGATGGTCCAGGGGACGTGGACATACTATGGGGCATTTACACGTCTAGGCACTTGGGAGCTGGTGGGTGAGATATGCTCCGCGCCGTTCCAGGTAATCCCTTAAACCTGAAAAATGCAGTTAATTATATGAAACGCCATTAATAATTGCGTATTATTATGATATTAAATTCCTAAACGGGGTGCCACGGGCAAAGCCGTAGGCTTGCCCGTGTCTTATGATTAATATATGCATGCTTCATTGGCGAGCCTTCGCCTCTGCCAGTGGCAACCAAGACATTTATAATTCTCGTGTTGGTGCAGCCACTGGTTAATTCAGAATATTATGCGCGAATAGTAAAGACGTTTTATACATAATAAAAATAGCCTCAACACCGCATGGCCATTTTTTGTGACATGGGCAGCTTGCCCTTGATCACTCACGGGCGAGACGCTCTTGCAAATATTGATATGGCTGCGGCGTAATGATTGTTGCCGACTTTACCAGGATCAAATCACGCCATCCTCACGCAGCTTCCGGATTTCGGCATCGCTGTGACCATACTCCTGGAGGATTTCATCCGTGTGCTCTCCCAGCATGGGTGGTGGAAGCTTGGCAACCGAGGGTGTTTCCGAAAATTTAAGGGGAATTCCCGGCATTCGGATTATGCCCAATTGTGGATGAGCCATCTCCAGGAGCATGCCCAGGTGCAGGACCTGTGGATCGCTGAACACTTGATCAACGGTGTAAATGGGACCGCATGGAATTCCCTTATTGTTGAGTTCCTCCACCCAGGTCTTCATGTCCTTTGTTGAGAGGGCCTCGTTGATGATCTGTGTCAAGCGGGTACGGTTTTTGGAGCGAGTGTCGTTGGTGGCAAAGTCGGGATCATCGGCCACATCAGGCCTTCCCATAGCCAAGCAAAAGCGGCGGAACATCTGGTCGGTGCCCACGGCGATGTTCAAATATCCGTCTTTCGCACGATAAGTCCCATACGGGCAGACAACGGGGTGGTCGTTGCCGGCCGGAGGGGGCGTCTCGCCGGTGGCAAAGAACTTGCCCGCCTGTACGCTAAGCATGCTGACCACCGTCTCTAGCAGTGAAGTATTAACTTGCTGGCCCCTTCCCGTGCGCTCGCGAGCCAACAAGGCCACCAGGATGCCGAAGGCAGCATACATAGCGGTGTTGATATCGGCTATAGCAATCCCCACACGCATGGGCCCGGACTCCGGGGTGCCGGTTATACTCATCAGTCCACCCATACCCTGGGCTATCTGGTCGTATCCGGGACGCGCAGCGTATGGGCCTGTTCGACCGAAGGCCGTCACAGGACAATAGACTAGCCGTGGATTTTCGGCGCTCATGGACTCCCAGGTCAGCCCCATCTTCTCCATAACCCCCAGGCGAAAGTTCTCGTAAAGCACATCAGCACTGGAAATCAGGCGCCGTAATATTTCCACCCCCCGGGGATCGCGGGCGTTCAGGGTCATGCTCCTCTTGTTGCGATTCACGGTCATGAAGTAGGACCCTTGGCCGCTGATAAAAGGAGGCCATGTTCGCATATCATCTCCCTGCCCCGGCGGCTCCACTTTGATGATATTCGCGCCCATATCGCCCAGCATCATCGTGGCAAATGGCCCGGCTACATAGCGGGAAAGGTCGATTACAACTATACCTTCTAACGGGCTGCTCAGGTTTCTGTCTTCCATTTTATTGCCCTAAATCCAAGATCCATTGGCTGATGCCGGACTGGCGTGATCCCTCGTGAGCTATAAAAAATTTTACAGGATAACAGGATGAATCGAATTTTCATAATCCTGTTTATGCTTTAATATCCTGTAATCCTGTCAAAAAATCCTTTTTAAAAAATGTTAGACAGGATAACAAGATGAACCTGTCAAAAATCTCTTTATTTGTGAAAGACAAATCTTCACATCGCAGGTGCAAGAATTTATATACGATACATAGTGAAGGTCTTAAATGAGATGACATTGGATTAACCGTAGTGAAGAAATCTCATTGCATTGCTTCATTAATATTGTCATTCCCGCGAAAGCGGGAATCCATGCTTAGTACCCACATTCCTTCTGGATTCCTGCTTGCGCAGGAATGACATTAAGGTTTACTTGCAACTTAGTACACTGGTTCATAAATTCGGTAACATATTTTTTTCACATTCTGCTCTCACATGTTTATTTTTTAAACACTATACATGAGTGTATTTATGAAACCGTGTACTTAGTTACTTGCAATGCCAATTTTCTTTAGACGTTCACAATAATTTAAGAAACCCGGGCCACGCCCTCTATAACGGAATGTTTCCATGCTTTTTTTGCGGACGCTTTTCCTCCTTGTTGACCAACATCTCCAGGCTTTGGATCACGCGGAGCCGGGTGTCTGCCGGATTGATGATGTCATCCACGTAGCCCCGCTGGCCGGAAACATAAGGGTTGCTGAATTGCTCGCGGTATTCCATGATTTTCTCTTGCCGCTTTTTATCCGGGTCCTCGGCGGCCTGGATCTCGCGCCGGAAGACAATGTTGGCCGCACCTTCTGCTCCCATCATGGCAATCTCCGCGGTGGGCCAAGCTACCACAGAGTCTGCCCCGAGCTCCTTGTGGCACATGGCCACATATCCACCCCCGTATCCCTTGCGCGCCACCACGGTGATTTTTGGAACCGTGGCCTCGGAATATGCAAAGAGAACCTTGGCTCCGTGACGAATGATCCCCCCGAACTCCTGATCCTTGCCCGGCAGAAAAGCGGGTGTGTCTACGAAAGTAAATAATGGGATGTTGAAGCAATCGCAGAACCTGATAAACCGGGCTATCTTGTCCGAGCAGTTGATGTCCAGGCTTCCGGCCAGCCAGTTTGGCTGGTTGGCGATGACACCCACGGGATAGCCTCTTAATCGGGCGAACCCGACCACTGCGTTGCGCGCCCAATTACGATGGACTTCGAAAAAGTCGTGGTCGTCCACTATTTCCTCGATGACCTTAATGATGTTGTAAGGCCGCTTTGGGTCAGCAGGCACGATGGAGAGCAGTGCCTCGCACTTCCGATCCACGGGATCCCCGCTGTAGCAAACGGGTGGCTTTTCCTTATTGTTGGAAGGAAGAAAGGTCAGTAAGCGCCGCATCTGGTCAAAACATTCGCTCTCGGACTTGGCATAAAAGTGGGCAACACCACTGACGTAATTATGCACCCGTGCGCCCCCCAGCTCCTCATCACTGATCTCCTCTCCGGTTACCTCCCGGATGACGTGGGGGCCAGTGAGGAACATGCGGCCAATCCCCACTGCCATGAAGACAAAGTCGGTAATGGCCGGTGAATAAACGGCCCCACCGGCACAGGGCCCCAGGATCGCGGAAAGCTGCGGAATGACCCCGGAATATATGGTATTTCTGTAAAAGATCCGGGCGTAACCATACATTGCATCAAGACCTTCCTGAATCCTGCCGCCTCCCGAGTCGTTGATACCCACAAGAGGCACCCCGGCACGGGCGGCTAGGTCCATAACCTTGCAAATCTTTGAGGAGTGGGCCTCGCCAAGTGAACCTCCCAGCACGGTAAAGTCCTGCGAGTAAATGAAAACCGGACGCCCATCGATCTTCCCGAAACCCGTCACCACGCCATCATCCGGTGCCTTCACCTTGTCCATCCCGAAAAATGTGCAGCGGTGATGGACAAAGGTGTCCGTCTCTGCAAAGCTGCCAGCATCAAGGATCTGTTCAATGCGTTCACGGGCTGTCAATTTCCCGAGTGCATGCTGCCGGTCGATACGCTCCTGGCCGCCGGCCATCCGTACTTCTGCCCTGCGTTTCTCAAGCTCATCAATCAGTATTTCCATGCTTTTTTCTGTTGCCATCTCGATCCTCTTCGATAAAACCATACGGGGTGCGCTCTGAATGGGTAAGCATAAAAAAATTGCTCATTTTAACTATAGCACCCCTCTAATATTGGGATATCCAAACATTCCCAGCCCCAGGGTGTGGTTTCATTACGTGCACACCCCTGGGCAATGTTTCTTAACAGTTTGTCTGGCAAACTTTTTCTGGATACCAGAGCAGGTGAAGTTTGTCAAGACGATTTTCCAGCGGGACTCCTTCACTCTCACAAAGCAGCATATCCCCGGGCACGGCCCAGAGTGCTATTCGATATCCCTGCTGATCCATTTCATCATTCCGCGCACTTGCTGGCCGACCTTCTCTATGAGGTGATCCATGTCCTGCTGGCGGCGGGCCCGGTACATCGGGCGGCCGGCCTGATTCTCCAGTATCCATTCCCGCGCGAACTTGCCTGAACGAACATCTTCCAGGATTTCCTTCATAGTTTGGCGGACCCTGCCGTCGATAACCCGCCGTCCTCTGGTCAGATCACCGTACTCGGCTGTGTCGCTTATCGAGTAACGCATCCGGCTTATTCCTCCCTCGTAGATGAGGTCAACGATGAGCTTCATCTCGTGCAGGCACTCAAAATAGGCGATCTCCGGCTGATAACCCGCCTCCACTAGAGTGTCGAATCCGGCCCTGATAAGTTCTGTGATGCCGCCGCAAAGGATACACTGCTCCCCGAACAGGTCCGTCTCGGTCTCTTCGGCAAAGGTGGTCTCGATAACGCCTGCCCGTGTGGAACCGATGCCCTTGGCATATGCAAGGGCGATGTCGCGCGCCTGGCCGCTGGCATCCTGATGGATGGCTAGGAGGGCCGGCACACCCTTACCCTCCTGGAACTGTCTGCGCATGAGATGCCCGGGGCTTTTGGGGGCTATCATGACCACATCTATTTCAGGAAGTGGAACAATCTGGCCGAAATGGATGTTGAACCCGTGCGAGAACATCAGCACTTTTCCAGGATCCATGTGGGGAGCGATCTGCTCCCTGTAAATCCTCGACTGTGTGTCATCGGGCGTCAAGATTTGCACCAGATTCGCCTTCTGGGCCGCTTCTGAGACGGTGGCCACTGCCAGGCCATCGCGTTGGACCTGGGACCATCGGCGGCTCTCCTTGTGCAGGCCCACCACCACGTCGAGGCCACTGTCATGGAGGTTTTGTGCCTGGGCATGACCCTGGCTCCCGTAGCCGATAACGGCGATGGTCCGGTTTTTCAGAACATCCAGGTCCGCGTCATTGTCATAGTACATCTTGGCCATAAGATCCTCCCTTTCTCGATAAAGATGTTAATCGTATTATTGTGATTTTCTCTTGCAGGATTATCAATTTAATGAAAGTACCCACCACTGTCAAGCGCAAGAATGCCTCATGACAATTAAAAACTTTAAGAAACGAATTCCCCCAATCCCCAACCATTTCTCCCCTGTATAAGAAGGAGAAAAAGTTGAAAATTTTAAAAAGAGTATCTGGAGAACAACCCTTTTACAACAAAGGTTCCCCCTTTTTTATTAAAAGTTGCCCGCAGATCAAAAGAGAATTTTCATTTGATTTTCCTCCTTTTATTCCTTACGATATTTACTGATGATACGCGACTTTATTCAACGCCTGCAGGCAGAGCCATACTTTCAGGGGCAGTGGGCCCATCATGAGGTGATCCCCGCCCGGGCGACACGTTTCGCCGACCCGGCAACACCCTTGCCCCACCACCTGGTGACGGCTCTTTCTTACATTGGAATCAAGGGGCTCTATCTACATCAGGCCTTGGCCTGGGATCTGGTGGCAAAGGGAGAGAACGTGGCCGTGGCCACAGCAACGGCAAGTGGCAAAAGCCTCACATATAACCTGCCGGTCTTCAACGCCGTGCTGGAAGACCCCGGCACGAAAGCCCTGTACCTTTTCCCCCTGAAGGCACTGGGCCATGATCAGAGAAAAGCCATCGAGGAGTTCAGTGCCTCTCTTCCTGGCAATCAGCAAGTCCGGGTGGCCATTTACGACGGCGATACCACGGCTTACCGCCGCCAAAAGATACGCCAGGATCCGCCTCACATCCTAATCACAAACCCGGACATGCTCCACCTGGGGCTGCTGCCATACCATGACCAGTGGGAAGATTTCTGGAAAATGCTTCGTTTTGTTGTGATGGACGAGATGCACACCTACCGGGGTATTTTTGGCTCCCACATAGTCCAGGTCATGCGCCGGCTTCGGCGGGTATGCCGCCATTATGGATCTGATCCCGGATTCATCGCCTGTTCCGCCACCATCGAAAACCCGGGAGAGCTTGCCCATCGCCTCACGGGCCTGCCTTTCACCGTTGTGGACGACAACGGCGCTCCGGAGGCCGGGCGCCACTTCCTTTTCCTCAACCCGACGTTGAGCCCCAGTACAGTGGCGGTTAAGTTGTTCAGGATGTCCATAAAGGCGGGGTTAAAGACAATCGTTTTCACGAGGGCCCGGAAGATCACGGAGTTGATCCACACCTGGGCAATGGACGAGGATCCCGACCTGCGCCACAGGATCAGCTCTTACCGGGCGGGATTTCTGCCCGAGGAGCGGCGGGAGATCGAATCCAGGTTGGCTTCGGGGGAGCTGCAAGGCGTGATCTCCACCAGCGCCCTTGAGATGGGTATCGACATCGGCGGCCTGGACGTGTGCATTCTGGTGGGCTATCCCGGTACCGTGACCAACACCTGGCAGAGAGGGGGGCGTGTGGGCCGTTCGGACAGGGAGTCCATAATTATTCTCACCGCCGGGCCTGATGCGCTGGATCAATATTTCATGCGGTATCCATCGGACTTTTTTGACAGGTCTTTCGAGGCGGCGGTAGTGGACCCTCAAAACCGCGAGGTACTGCGGGCCCATCTTCCCTGTGCCGCCGCGGAACTGCCTCTGAGATCGAACGAGTGCGAGTTCGATATTCACCATTGCGCTGATGCTCTGGATGTATGCGCTCGCGATGGGACACTGCTCCAGGACGCTGATGGCCGTCGATGGATCTGCACCCAGCGCCGGCCTCACCGTAACGTGAACATCCGCACCGTGGGCGAGGCGTTCACCATTTTTGAGGAAGGGACCAAGAAAGTTATTGGCAGCGTCGATGGACCAAGGGCCTTCAGCGAGTGCCACCCCGGCGCCATTTACCTCCACCGGGCCACTCAGTACAGGATCAGGCGCCTTGACCTGGAACACCATGACATCTGGGCCAAACCTACACACGAAAACTATTACACCAGGGCTCTCTCCGAAAAGGAGACCGAGATCCTGGAGATCATGCGAAGCCGGCCGGTGGTTAACTTCGTGCTCCGGCAGGGTCGCCTGAAGGTCACTGAACGGGTAGTGGGGTTTGAAAAACGGCGAATCTCCGGCGGCGAGCTCCTCTCCACCCATGCTTTGGAGTTGCCCCCAAATGTATTCGAAACGGTGGGGATCTGGATGGAGATCGACCCTGCTATCCAGCAGATGGCACTCAAGCGTGAGCATCACTTCATGGGCGCCATCCATGCCCTTGAGCATGCCGCTATAAGCATTTTCCCGCTCTTTGCCATGTGCGATCGTGACGATGTGGGCGGCATTTCCTATACTCACCATCCTCAGGTGGGGAAAGGTGCCATTTTTATTTATGACGGCTACCCTGGGGGCGTTGGCCTGGCCGAGCGAGCATTTGAAGTATATGAGAGGCTCATGGATGCCACGTTGAAGATTATCAATCAATGTCCCTGCGAGGTGGGGTGTCCTTCCTGCATCCATTCACCCAAGTGCGGATCAGGCAACAAGCCCCTGGATAAAGCCGGAGCTCAATTTGTCCTTGAATCCCTCCTTGGGAAGGTTCCAATAGAAGCACCAGGCAGACCGGACGAGGAGAAAGTTCGGGCCAGGCACACGGAGGAGCACGAGCCGGGCGAGCCCCCGCTGCCCAGGGTCGTTTTTGTTGATCTGGAGACTCAGCGCTCAGCGGAGGAGGTGGGAGGATGGTCCCATGCGCACCTTATGGGCCTGGCCCTGGCGGTGACCTACGAGGCGAATATCAGCACGATCGCCGGCGATGCGGGGCGATGTGAGGAGCCACATTGGTGTAATGGGCGGTTTCGAACATACTTTGAGTCGGATGTTGATGAGTTGCTGGCAGTGCTCCGGGGGGCGGACCTTGTGGTGGGCTTCAATGTGATTCGGTTCGACTATGATGTACTGAGAGGATACACCCACTTTGATTTTAACACGCTTCGGACCTTAGACATCCTCCAAGACGTCAGGCACCGCCTGGGATATCGGCTGAGCCTGGATCACCTGAGCCGTATGACCCTTGGGGAGGAGAAAGAAGCTGATGGCCTTCAGTCACTTGAGTGGTTCAAACAAGGAAGACTGGACCTTGTGGAGAGCTACTGCCGACGGGACGTGGAAATCACCCGAGACCTGTTCCAGTTTGGCCTGAAAAACGGCTACCTCCTCTTCCGGCAAAAAGACGGGAATGTCCTTCGACTACCGATGGATTGGGACCTTTTTGAGCTTTTGCGAATATGAGATAGCTGACACTATAATTAAAACGAGGAAGGCTTTTATTTAAAAAGCTTATCTCCTAAATTTCTTTCCTAAGATTTTTATGGTTTTCCCTTCCTCTTTTAAGGGGAGAAATATTGGCGTGTTGACAAAGAAATTACGTACCGCATACCTGGACATCGAGACCTCTTATCAAGGAGAGATTACGGTGGTGGGAATATATTATCCGCCCGATGAATTGATCCAGTTGGTGGGCGACGAGATCCACCGCACAAATCTGGTCCGCGCACTGGACTCAGCGGAAAAGGTTTGCACTTATAATGGAAGCCGGTTCGATCTTCCCGTAATACGCCTGAAAACCGGCCTCGATGTGTCGATGCTCTGGCTGCACTGTGATCTGATGTTAGATTGCTGGCGGCAAGGATTGCGCGGGGGATTGAAGCGGGTGGAAGAGGTGCTGGGCATCCCCAGGCAGACTGCGGGAATGGACGGCAGAGATGCCTTGCGGCTCTGGGAGATCTACCGGACCCAGGGGGATGAGGAGGCGCTTCGGCTCCTGCTTCAGTACAACCGGGACGACGTTGTGAATCTTGCAATTCTGGATAACAAGCTGCGGGAAATGTCAAGCCTTGCTTCTTCCAATGAATGATTTCAATAATGCATAAAGACATAAATATAATCATGGTAAGCATCCCCTCTGTGCTATCCCTATTAACTCTTGCATTTTCTCATGACCTGTGAGAACTTATGTAAGAAAAATGGATAGCAAACAGTGATTCGCGTTGAATTGCCATAATAAATAATAACATTGAAACTATCTTGTGGAGGAAAGCCATGAATCCAGAAGAGCGGCTTGGAGAAGAGTTGAAAAAGGCCGGATTGTCCCTTGAAGAGGGGTTGATAAAACAGCTCTTTCCTATGTACCAACGTTGGCAGAATTATATCAAAAAGGCCCGAGAAATAGACGTGAAAGAACAAGATCCTGCCCACGTTTTTTGTCCCAAACACTGGTAAAAAACCGCCCAACCGCTGAAGATTCAATGCGGTCGTGGCTCCATGAGGAGGAGGAGAGATGTCAGATAAGGAGATGGTGCGGTGGACGCTGATGGAGGCATCCGATAAGATACGTTTGCGAAAGATATCCCCCGTTGAGCTTGTGGAGGCATACCTTGAGGCCATCCAGCGTGTTGACGGCGAGCTCAACTCCTTTATTACAGTCACCGGTGAACTGGCGCTGGAGCAAGCCAGGGCCGCGGAGAGGGAGATCCTGAATGGCCACTACCGCGGAGCCCTGCATGGAATACCCATTGCTCTCAAGGACCTTATAGATACGGTGGGCGTGCGGACTACCTCGGGATCAAAAATATTGGCCGATAGGATCCCAAGCGAGGATGCGCAGGCATGGGTACAACTTCGTGAGGCGGGATGCGTGCTTATCGGTAAAGCAAACCTCCACGAATTTGCCAGAGGCAGCACCAACGACAATCCCCATCATGGTCGCTGCCACAATCCGTGGGATCCGACTAAAACGCGAATCCCGGGTGGATCCAGCGGTGGCTCGGGTGCTGCAGCGGCGGCATGCCTGTGCGCGGGCGCCCTGGGTACGGACACCATGGGATCCGTGCGGATACCGGCGGCCAGATGCGGTATTGTGGGCATTAAGGCCACATACGACCGGGTCTCTCGCCAGGGAGTTACGCCCCTCTCATGGTCCCTGGACCATGTGGGCCCCATGGCAAGGACGGTTATCGATGCAGCCATCATGCTTTCTGCCATGGTAGATCCTGCCGCACCAAGCGGAGGGATTTTTCCCAAAGATATTGTTCCCTTGCCGGATGTCAGTGTGAAGGGGTTGAGAGTTGGCTTGATCAATGGATGGTGGGACGCCTACTGCGAAGAGGAGGTTGGGTCCGTATTTCGGAGGACGCTGGATGTGCTGATGGAGCTGGGGTGTGAGGTGCAGGAAGTGGAATTCCCCTATTTAGATAAAATCTTCGCGGCCGGACGGGTGGTTTCCATCTGCGAGGCCGCCTCATACCACGAGCACTGGATCCGGGAGAGGTTCGAGGATTACGGGGAAGACGTGCGTAACAGTATCCTGGCCGGGTACCTGATTCCGGCACGGGATTACATCTATTGTCTTCGAGTGCGTGCCTGGGGGATTAAGAAGTTCCAGGAGCTTTTTACCAAGGTGGACGTTTTGGTGTCGCCCACCACCAAAGAGCCTGCCCCGAAGTTCGAGGAAGCGAGAGGAAGGGAGTTTGCGGATTACACGGGGCCTGCCGCCTTTATCGGGCTTCCTGCCGTATCAGTTCCGTGCGGATTTTCCGGCTACGGGATCCCCATTGGCCTCCAGATTATGGGGCCTCAATACCGCGATGATCTAGCTATCCGAGTGGCACGGGCTTATGAGGCTGCCACGGATTGGAACCAACAGAGGCCGCCGATTTGCGGGTAAAACGGAACATGCCAGCGCTCAGCGCTGGCCAAAGTTATTAATGATTCACATTTAAGCAGGTTTTAAATCTCCTTTAAGAAAGCACTGGATTAAAACATAAGGTGCGATGGGAAAAAATGAACATTAAATCAGGCAATTAGAGCTTTACTCTGACTAATTTTATATTCTTTTCAACAAGATAAACATTAATGGTTGCGGAAAATAATAATACTCTCAGGGGAAAGATTGCGTCCGTACTTCCCCATCTGCTGAGCACTGTTGCCTCGATACCGCACCACTAATATTTTTTCGCAAACTAAGCCGGCTTGCTTTCCGACGTCGGCTGTCAGTTCATCAACTAGAATAGATTCCCCGCAATACTGAGCATTTCCAACAACAAAAGCGACTTTCGCTCCCGATTTACATACGCGCTTAACTTCTCGCAGACACAGGAACATATCAAGGAAGTATCCCTCCAACATTGCGGGTACTCTTTTGTCATTACTCGTTTTTATTATCCTAGACAATACCTGGCTTAGCGCTTGCGATGTTATATAGCCATTAACGTCAGGCCTTTCGGGACGGGCTTCAGGATGAGAGTGGATACTTTGGTATCGAAGTTTGCGGGTCTCTTCCCAGTCCAGGAATGCGAACATAAGCTCTACTCCGAATATTCTCGTGTAGTCGTGCCGATTTGGATAAGGCGGTGAAGTGATGACTGCCGAATATGTGGACTCCTCATCTGGAATCTTCCGAGCATCAGCCTGTTTAACATGCCATAATGAGTTTTGGTTTGGCCGCACTTCACGGAGATCCTGAAGCATCATCTCAACACGATTAGATAGTGTTTCGGGAATGTTCCTCACATCCGGTTGCTTTTCAATCCATTTCAACCAACCCCCTGTTGCCACAGCTCGGCTGTAATGAGGAATTATGGAAAGCAAAGCGAGGCGGAAAAAATCGCGTTCTGCCTTATAATACGAGAGAGTATCAATATTTTTGGAAATAGCTTCAAATGCTCCCAGGAAACATCCTGGAAGGGCCTTCTCAACTAGCTGAGGATACGACTTTGAGGCGCCGTTCCATTGATCGGTTTTTAACGCTTTTTGCAACGACTTCCAGGCTTTTTCCAGGCGAGAGACATTGTAGTTGGCAATTTTTGTACACGTGGCCAAAACTGCTAAGGGGGAAAGATCATATCCTGTGGCGGGTATCCCACATTCCTTGGCTGCCAGGATGGTTGTCCCAGCCCCTACAAATGGATCGAGAATATGATCTTGAGAACCTAGTCCCCATTCTTGTATAAGCACATGGACTAGCTCTCTGGTGAAGCTATGTGGGAAGATATACCATCGATGGATGGGTTTATTCTCCAAGGGCTTCGGGGTCACTAACCTGCGCCAGTCCAATTGTTCTTCAAAGAGAAAATCAGCCATGAGCACTCACTTATCTTAGATATTCATAACCAATGGATTGATAGGCAGGACGGGGGAACTCGATCTTCACCGACTGCCTGTAGATTGGGTGCGAGAGCAAGAGCTCTCCCTTGTCCAGTCGAGTGAGATGGGCCTTCACATCTTGAGCAATGAAGCGGTACGCGGCGTCGGAGAGTTCCGAGGAATCGCTCCGGCCGATGACTTTGGTGGAGCAATTCCCGATAACCTGCCCATGAACCTCGCTCATGAACTGTTCCGCGGAGATCAGAACCACCCCCAATGATCTCCCTCGTGCGGCAATGTCAAGTACATACTCAAGGATCGATGACTCACCCTCTCCTTTGCGTGCTGGTGCATATTTGTTTAACTCGTCAACAAAAATGATTACCCTTTTGGGAAGATCAGGTATATCATCCAGTGAGGCTTCGGCATACATACCATACACTTCCTGAATGATGTGGCCAAATACCAGGGCACGCTCTTCATCTGTGAGCCTTGCGATATCCACGACGGTGGTCTGGCCGCCTTGAATCTTTCGGATTTCCTCCCCGAGATTGAACGCACGTCTGGCAGCTCGCTGTTCTACGAAAACCCCCGACTGCCGATTCCTCACCACTCTCCTGAGCACCCTTACGAAACGGCCAACCGATGAAGCTCCAACTTCTCCAACCTTTTGGGGAATCCCCTTGTCCATCAGGGGCATACCGTTGAGAAGGTCATTCCATGTTCTTACATTTCTCCACTTAGGTTCCTGGTTGGGGACTCCTTGCTGGATTTCACCAATGAGCGCACCTAAAGTATCCCATGGATCAGGGACTCGAATTAGCAGTCCAAGTCCCGGACCTCGATTTACCCGATCACCTATCACATCCCCAAGAGAATATGAATATGTAAGGAAAGGTTCAGGTGGTTCCCCAAAGCAGTTAGGCAGCCCTGTTGTCTGCGTTTCTTTTCCCCAGGGGAGAAGGTACTTTACATTTTCAAACGGCTGTGGCCTCAGGCCCATGAACTCCCAGAGCTGGGTTTCCTCAGGTTTGATATCCTTCCGAGGCTTATCGATCACCAGAAGATCGTTCTGTTTGACGTTCAAAAGTATTACAGCAATATCCTTAGCTCCAATGGTCTGAAGAATGGACTGAATGAGGAACATGGCGTACGAGGTTTTGGTGGCAAGCCCTGAAATGCCTGCAATGGTTACATGGGCACCTTCCGGGCCAAGCACGTACCGTTTATCCAGATAAACCCGAACCTTCGTCCCGTTGGACATCCTGATAAGCCCGGCAGGAATGGTTATTTTTTCGTTGTATTCTTTTTCGTATTCAAACATCTTGTCGATGCCTAGGGAAACGTGAATGCCCTTTTCGTCTGCAAACCGTATCGGTGAATCGCTCTGTACAGGCATGTAAATTCCCATGGGGAATCGTTTCGGCTCGGAAGGGTCATAATTGGCCAGCACATTCACCTCGGCCACATTGGCCCCCTGTCTGGGGGTTTGGGGGATTGCTTCCGTGCTTCCGAAGTCGCTGGAGATATAGTTGGAAAGATGAGATGGGGCATCAGTAATTTGCTTGATATTGGTCACCAGGCCGAAGGTGCGGGTTCCTTCCATCTGCTCGGCTTCTACGATATCGAAGGGGTTCACAATTTCTTCGGCGGCTAGCCAGAAGGAGAATTTCTCAGAGGAATTGGGCTCACGCTCAGTGGCGGATGCCTTGCCAACGATTCTGAGATTTTCATGGGAGATTGTATCCTTTCCTATTTCATCAGCCATTGTCAAAATCTCCTTTTTTAGCGAATAATGGCTCCTCCAGCATAGGCAGGCCATTTCAAGCCAGCCTTGAGCACCTCGGTGGAAACAAAGCCGTTCTTTACCGCCTGCTCCGCCAGATATATGGCGTAAATATGGGCGTGCCAGCGCACATCCTTCCCATGAGGTGTAACCTGGCGCTCCGCCACCAGAGCCCCGGAAATTTCGTCAATAAGCTCGGATGGAACAGCTTCTCCGGTGGGGTTAGGAAACTCCACTTTTACCACCCCCATGAGGGGGTAATCCAGGTGGCGTTGTTCTCTTAAACGAACATACCAGAAAATAACTTTCCCTGAGCGAGCAGAAAATGCGCATGTGCGTGCTGAAAATGGGAGGTTTACTAATAGTTCATAAAGATTTACTATTTTCCCACCTCGAGGTCCAGGTAATTTGAATAAATAATTACGACTGAATGACTTAGTCACACCGAAATAATGAAGCACATCACGCCAGGAATACAGATCTTTCCCCAGGCTTCCATCCAGAAGCAGCCATTGCTCCCGTTCTCTTTCCAGGGCTCGACCGAGCTTTTCTTCTTCGTTGGCCATGAGGTGGTGTGCTTTATGGGCGGCTCGGGATCGCGGTTCCTTTCCCGGAGAGGTTCGCTCTGTTTCCCCATCTTCTTCCATCACATCATGAAAACCATAAGGTTCACCAGCCTTCTTCACCATCTCTTCGACAATATCGCCGAAAGAAACTGCATTCTTGTCCATCATGAGGACAATGCGATGCACCGAACTGGCTACATTCACCTGACCGTTGTCCTTGCGGTACACTGCTGCCGCGCCAATCTGTGCGATGTGGACCGGGCTGCGCCTATTCCCCTCCACCACGTCACCGAGAAAAAAGGTCCTGGCCGAACCATCCAGAAAGTAGCGAAGTGGGTGTAGTTCCGTCCGATGGATCGGCCTCAGCTCAATATAGGGTTCCCTGTTTGGCGTTTCCAGAAGTACCTCCATCAACCTGTCCTCACCCGTGCGGAGTCGGTCTATAACTTCCGCATGGTCCGGGCGCATCAGGTCTTCCATTGCCTGTCCCGTTGCGGGAAGCACCTGTGCTTCTTTTGTAATTAATTCAAGCGCCGACCGAAGTCCTTCAAAAGGATTCCTCATAATCAAAATTCCTCTAATGAACGCTTGATTTCAATAAGCTCGTCGTCTGAAAGATTCCAAAGCCTTGCGGTCAAGATATCAATTTCGTTTTCAATTTTTTTAATTTCGGTGGTATCTGTTATTTCTGTTGCTATATGTGCCTTTTGGGAAAGTTCAGATAATTTAGCTTGTAGGTCATTCGTTTCTGAGAAATTAGGGACATATAAATTATGAAGGACATGCGGCGCAACTTGAGTCTCAATGACATAACATCGAACCGCAAGTCTAAATGGTGAAGAGTTGAAAACAGAGCATAAATAGTGAGCTTCTTGACAACTTTTACATGCCACCAATATAACACGATGGTCTGGAATGATTACACGAGATCCTAAAAATTCATCTTTAATTTCTCCAAATACTGCACTTCTAAATTCCACATCGATATAACGCCAACCCACTTTCCAGGGAGCAAAAGTAAAAGGACTTACACCAAAAATTGACCAAAATGGAGCCCCTTTTTCAATTAAACCTCGTGTTCCTCGATCACGGCGAGATATCAATTCTTTTTCAAATCTTTTTAGATAAGCATGCGTTTTAGGATAAATTGTTTCCATTTTGTTTTTTCTGATTCCCTGTCTTTGATCGGGATCTTGAACCATTAAGATATAAGCTGATGGTTTTGCCATCCAACGCTCTACATCTCGGCCCCGCATCAGCGGATAGATCAGCTCGGCCTCCACAGCCGCCTGTGTTCTGGGAATCTCTCTCTTCGCACCTTCCGTGATATTGGAGATGATGGCCAGACCTCCAGGCCTCATGCTCATTATGTCGACCCAGTAAATGCCGTTAGCGCCACCAGTATATGATCCTGCGTGTGCGATATAAGCCGACCGACCAAGGACATTATGGAGCGCACGAAGGGCCTTTTGTCTCGCGGTAATCCATGCGGAAGTCTGATCTTTTCTGTCCACCGGCTCCGCATGCCATGGCTTAAACGTGATCTTTTCTTTGGTGACCTCTTCATGGGGTGTGTCAAATCCGATGGCACTGCCGCGGCCCTCCCCGCGTTTCTTCCAGTATTGATACGAGACGGGGTAACGGACAGCGTGTCCCTTTGCAAAGACCGCCACGGATGTCCGGTTTGTGGCCCCCTCGAAAGGATTCAACGCCACCATGTCCTCAACAACCAGCGGGCCAAAGGGCGTCTTGTCGGGCAACTGAAACCTCCGGAACCCCTGTCCGGCCCCGGAGGTCTTGAAGAGGCTTTGCGAGAGGACGAAACCCAGTTTGCCGCCGCGCCTCAAATAGCGGTCAATGGCCACATATGTCATCAACATAGAGATGTCTTTCTTCCCCTTGCCCAGGATGGTGTCCATCCCACCGTGGGGGAAGAGGCCATAGTGTTCCCAGAGGGGCTTTGTCTGGAGGCGGTAAGCATCGGGGAGGTTCTCCCAGTTCACCCACGGGGGATTGCCCACGATGTAATGACAGGGCTCCAGGAAAAGAGGCGCAAAGGCATTCTTGATGATCCTTGCCCAAACGCCGTTCAACCCTTCCTCATGCAACCCGCGGAGCTGCCGGTAAAGGGAACGAAGGTCCTTTTCAGCTGCTGCCACTTCCTCTTGTTCCAGATTTGCCGGCTTTATAATCCGCTCGACGAAAGCATCCTCACCGATTGCCTCTGAAACAGCATCATCAAGGATGTTGGCGAGGGCATCCATCCGTTCGCGGCTGGCAAAAAGAGCGGGCACCCGAAAAACTCCTGCCGATGTCTTGAGCGGATATACCTGTCCCTCAAAAAGATCTGTGCCCTGGGAGGGGGTAAGCACCGAGTCAGCTTGATAAACAGGGATATCTATGTCCCCATTCTTAGACTTAAGCAGGTCGCCCAGTGCAATCAGGTAATTCGTGCGGGCCGCGATGACAGCCAGGGGGTTCAGGTCGAAACCGACCACGTTTTGAAGGATCAATTCAAGTGTCCTGGCAGGATCCTGGTTTTTCCTGGCCGCTCTCTCCCGAATGTGCTTGATGAGGATCACCAGGAAGGTTCCTGAGCCGCATGCCGGGTCCAGAACCCGTTTGGTGGCATCACCCAGGTCGGCCTTGCCAAGAGTCTGGATAATGAGGCGTTCGGCAAGCCAGTCGGGCGTGTAATATTCACCGAGGTCGTGCCTGATCTCCCGGGGCAGCAGATAATGGTAGAGTTTTTTCAGGAGGTCCCGGGCGTTTTCAGGAGCAAGCTCCAGCGTGCCTGGATCGTATTCAGCCAGGCGCTGGATTAATGTACCGGTGGTCTCCTCGATTTCTTTATTCCACGCTGCCAGGTACCAGCCGAAAAAATCCCCCTCAAGGAAGTTCCGGATCCCATAAGCTTTAAAAATACCCCCGCTCTCCAGGTCCCTGAAGGCTTCGCGCAACTCTTCGCCCTCTTTGGATGCCAATTGGGAGAGGTGAGCGGTGGTGCCTCCGGCGAATCTGGTCGCTGCCAGTGACGCCACTAGCTTGATGAGCAAGGCGTAATAGGTATGAAGAACGAAAAAGACCTTTGCAGGGTCAAGGTTCCTTATCTCTTCCCTCGTCCAGAGCGAGCTGACAAACGCTTTAAATTCAGGCTTGGATTGTATCCGACTGGCCCATTCCTTATAATCGGTGGCTTCGCTGAAAAAGAGGCTCCACTGCTCGAAGAGCTTTTCCACAAGAGGGTGATTACTCCCGATAAGACCACGGTATATTGCACGTACAGCATTCCTGGCCCGATAATTACGGGGTCCAAAATCTTCAACGAGATTTTCAGGAATAAGAGCTGCGCCTGCAGAGAGGGAGAAGAGAAGATGAAGAAAGCGCTCTGTTGAGGCTGTATTGACCGGAATTGGATCATCCACGGACCATCCCTCGCCCACGCGGCGCACAAAGACGAAATGAAAGCCATCAGTAGCCACTCCCGCCAGACGGTGAGCTTCTCGACGCTCCTGTCTTGCCACATCTAGTACTTACTTGACATATTAAGCGTAACATAATATACTAT
>CAZTAS010000002.1:0-84324 GCA_964611635.1 uncultured Thermodesulfobacteriota bacterium | reverse complement strand
GACCCCAAAAATAATCGGTGCAAAGGTCAACATGTAGTTACTCCCTTGAAAGCAAATTGGTATAAATACCGGCCAAACCTTAATGGCATTCAAGCTCCATGAGGGGTGGCCCAGACAATTTATTGTCTGGGCTGTGCAGCAGCAAGAGGCAGTACATGGCTCGTTTAATGGTTCCCGGGCGCGGGGCGCACCGGGCAAAACCTCTTGTCGCTTCGCGACCCGGACGACAAGTCGTCCGGGCCACCCCAACAACATCCTTAATATTGTTGATCAATATTTTGCTGATCAAAGTGGATAATTCTATAACATAATGAAATATATTGCTTTTGCGCGCAGGAGGAACTCGCCGCATTAAGAAACTTTTTGCAAAAAGATGGGACAAATAAGTATTGAAAATGATAAAAATTACTTTTTTTATGGGTAGGTTTTGGGTTTATTTGGACATGAAATAGACATATAAAAGTAATCGGCAATGAAGTTTTAGAATTGATTTAAGTATTACATAGAACAAAAATAAAATATTTATTTTGTGAAAATCTTAAAATGTGAAAACCAGGATTTGATCTGGCATACATTGTCAAATCAAATTTCGGTCATTGTTTTACCTAATGTTCAGATATTGCAAAGCGCATTAATAAACGATTACCAGTTGATATTCTTATTCCAATGCTTTGATCCGCTTTATATCCTCAGACCTGCCGAGCATGATGAGAATGTCACTATCCTTTATAATGAAATCGGCTGGCGGCAAAAGGACAAAATTATCTGGAACTATCTCTTTGACGGCAATGACATAGATGTTGTACCTGGCGCGCAGGTCCAGTGTTCTCAGTGACTTCCCGATAAACGCGCGTGGGGGAGCGATCTGAATCAGGTTGTAATCTTCCGTCAGAGGCAAAAAATCCAAAATATGGGGCGTTGATAATCCTCGAGCAACCTTAATGGCCATATCCTTTTCCGGATAGATGATTTCAGTGGCTCCGATCTTTTTTAAAATATTCCCATGGTCCTCATCCACCGCCTTCGCCAGTATCCGCTTGATACCGATTTCCTTCAAATACGAAGTGATTAATATACTGATCTTGATATTCACTCCTGTGCTTACCACCACAGCATCCAAGTCTTCAAGACCGAGTGCCTTCAGGTGTTCTTTGTCCTGGGCATCCAGTACAATAGTCTCAGTGCAAAAAGGTTCGATACCCTGAATGCGATTTCGATCTTGATCAATAGCGACCACCTCATTTCCATCCTCAAAAAGGGTTTTTGTCACATGAAAGCCGAATTTACCTATGCCAATAACTGCGAATCTCCTCATTATCAATATCCCATCAGCCAATCATAAGATTCTCTTCAGCATGTTCAATGCCGTTTTTTCCTTTCGAACCAGCGATTATATATGAAAAGGTGAGCACGCCTACCCTGCCAATCAGCATCATAGCAACGAGTAAGAGCTTTCCCAAACTGTTTATTTTTGCAGTGGCACCCATAGAGAGTCCCACAGTTCCAAAAGCTGAGACCACTTCAAACAAGGACTCCAGAAACAGCTTTCTGTCCGCCCCATTGGTAATATGTCCCTCCTGACTCAAAAGCAATAAAAAAAATATTATTGATATCAAGCCAATAGAGAGGATGAGGAGAGATACGCTCTTGGACGCGGTTTCCCTGGGGATGGTCTTATTAAACATATTGACGCTGATTCTTCTACGCAAACGAGCCCACATCAAAGCCCCAAGAAGTGCGAGCGTTGTTGTTTTTACACCTCCTCCGCAGGAACCTGGGGAAGCCCCAACAAACATTAGAAAAATTATGAAACTTAGGGAAGTGTTGCCCATTGCTCCAATGTCCAAGGTGTTGAAGCCGGCCGTCCGAGCCGTCACGGACTGAAAAAGGGCTGCCAGCAACCGCTCTTTGAAAGAGATATCTTTCAATGTAATGTTGGATTCAGCCCAAAGTAAGATGAACATTCCGGAGAGAATCAAAATACTGGTCGTCATCAAGACGGCTTTTGTTTGAAGAGAGATTTTCACGCAATTTACCCGGCGTTTGCGCATCTTCCTGTAAATTTCATAAACTACCGGGAAGCCGAGTCCACCAAGTACAATCAGGCCGGCAACCGTAAGGTTCAATAATAAGGAGTCCTTGTAACCCATAAAGCTGGTACTGAGCAATGAAAACCCTGCATTACAGAAGGCCGAAATAGCGTGAAAGATGCCCATATGAAGGGCCTTGAAGAAAGGATATTCCTCACTCCAGTGCACAGAAAGAAGGATTACACCTATTAGCTCTACGACAGCCGTGAAAAAGAATATCGATCTGATCAGGTGATAGATGTCTTCCCGGGCAGTATGGGCGAAAGTTTCTTGCACAGCCATTCGCTGCCGGAAGGATACTCTCTTCCCAATAGAGAGAAAAAAGAATACCGAAAAGGTCATGACACCTAATCCGCCCATCTGGATGAGCGCCAGGATAACACCCTGACCAAAGGGGGTAAAATAAGTCCCCGTATCTACGACTATCAGCCCGGTCACACAAACAGCAGACGTGGCGGTAAATAATGCGTTGATGAAAGATATGTGCCCTGAGGTTGTGGCTTTGGGAATCATCAACAGAGATGTTCCAAGGCTGATGGCTACAAGGTAGCTGAACAGTATGAGCGCGGCCGGGCCGGCTCTTCTAAATTTGTTCCAAATTTCAGAGAAAGAAAAGCCGTACCCTGCGGTGACAACCGAATGAAAAAATCCGTTGGTTCGAGATAAAAAACTCATGGGTTTGATTATTTTTCTGTTTTGGGTGTATTCAAAGGCTCATTCTCACCGTATTTATCCAGCTTGTTATGTCTTATTTGGTACCAGAGCATAAAGTGTCGTGACCGTCCACCTTCAGGGGGCTGCGGGCTTTTTACGTTTTTACCCGGCATTGGATTTTGAAAATATTGACAATTCTTATAGTTCGCCGTCTCACAAAAGTGACTTAAGAGATATTTTCCGAGCACTAAGCGGTTTCGATAAGCCCCGCAATATAGTATTTCTTGACGAGAACTGGCGGGGGAGTATGTAATATAAGGACAGATTTCGGAAAGGACTCTCTCAATTTTATATTCTTCAAAGAGATTCAGCGAGAAAGTTTCCAGGTGGCTCTTGAGAACTTTTGGGTCAAGGTTTTTCGGGTCAACACACATGGCATATTCAACACCGGCATGCCTGAGTTTTTCCAACAAGTTGCGGTGCTGAGATTCAAGAATACAGAGAAGCAAGCTCCTGGTGGTACTGCGGTTTGTTCTTAAAGCGAAACAAAGTTCAATAAGGGCATCGCGTTCCCTTAAGGAGCCATGTTCAAATACTACCGCAATGAGGGTGTACGCATTAGTCGTTGCCTCGTGAAGGCAAGACACAGGGCTGTCAACAATGGTCAATCCTGCTACCGAGTCCAGGTTTACGCTGGGATTTGATTTATAGAGCAAAATTTTTTGCTTCATGGCATCCATTGCCTCAAACTTGATTATTAAAATTGAGGGAATTCGCGCCACTCCCTCTGAGGGAATAGCTTGAGATTTTGTGTAAGCGATTTTGATGCCAATAAAGAAATGTACTTTAAAATCAATCACTCAGGTGAAATTAAGAAGGGATTGAGAGGATGTTTTGCAGCAGAAATCCTGCAAAATGCAAGAAAGCTGTCTTGCAAAATGCAATGAATCAATCGAGATGATATTTCTTGCGTTTGCGCCACAGCGTGGCCGGGTCGATACCAAGCGCTTGAGCCGCCTCTTCAATTGATCCGGTATGCAAAAGCACCTCCTTGATATGAGCTTTTTCAACGTCGGAAAGGGACGCCAGTTTTTTCGTAGAACTGTCTCCGGGTTGATAGTTTACTATGTGGGAAGGCAGATCATCGGGTGTGAGCAGATCATGGCGGGCTAGAACCGTTCCTCTTTCGATGACATTGATCAATTCACGGATGTTTCCCGGCCAGGGGTAGGAGCGTAAAATATCCATTGTTTGGTCTGTTATGCCCCTGACATTTTTGTTGTTTTCTTTTGCATACTTTTCAAGAAAGTACTCAGCAAAAAGTTGAATGTCTTCTGGACGTTCCCTCAACGGTGGCATGAAGATTTCCACGACATTAAGCCTGTAGTATAGATCTTGGCGAAAGAGTTTTTCTTGAACAAGCTCCTCCGGGTCTCTGTTGGTAGCTGTAATCACGCGCACATCCACCCGTAATGTTTTTGTGTCGCCAAGCTTTTCGAACTCACGGCATTGCAAGAACCGCAGAAGTTTCGCCTGAATTGTCATAGACATATCCGCAATCTCGTCCAGAAATGCGGTGCCACCATTCGCCATTTCCAGTTTTCCTGATTTGTCACTTATGGCCCCTGTAAAGGCACCCTTTACATGACCAAAAAGGTCACTCTCGAGCAGGTTCTCCTGAAGTGTGGTACAGTCCACGGTAACAAATGGACCTTTGCTCCTGGGGCTCCAAGTATGGATCAGGCGAGCAAGTACTCCCTTGCCTGTCCCGCTCTCTCCGCTGATCAGGACGCTGGCATTTGAATCGGCTACCTGGCGGGCTGTCTTGAGGATGGCGCGAACTTTTCTGTTCCTGGTGATGAATTCGCCTTCTCGAATCACTCCCCTCAGTTTTTCCTTCAGGGTTTTAACCTCTGACTCAAGGTTATAAATCTTTTCAACCTTTTCTATCAGGTGACTTATTTGTGCCGGCGTGAAAGGTTTGGGCATATAATCAAAGGCTCCCATCTTGACGGCCTTTACAGCTGTATCTATGGTGGCATACGCGGTAATAATGATCACATAAGTCTTGATTTGAGTTGCTACGATCTCCTTGAGCACCTGCAGGCCGTCCATATCCGGAAGCTTAAGGTCCAGAAGAACGATGTCGGGCTTCATCTGTTTGAATAATTTAAATCCCTCACTCCCTGATTGAGCCAAAGCAGGCTCCATTCCCATATCTTCGAGATAAATTCTCAAGGTGGTTAAGATGTTTTTATCATCGTCAACGATCAGTACTTTTTTCATTGATATCCTCAGTATGAGCCGGTATCCAGAAAGTGAAGGTCGATCCTTCACCAACCTTGCTTTTCACACTGATACCTCCGCCATGTTCTTCAATGATCTCTTTAACGATTGCCAGACCCAAACCGATGGTACCCGTCCGCTCTCTTTCAGAGAATTGAGTAAAGCGATCAAATATTTTGGGGAGATATTTTTCTTCAATGCCTATACCCGTATCGCTGCATTGAAAGTAGTATCGCTTCCCGTGTTTCTCCACTTGTATTCTAACATGTCCGCCTCGATCCGTATATCGGATGGCATTGCCAACAAGGTTTGTGATAACCCAGGGAAACCTGAGGGAATCAACGGAAACAGGTGGGAGGTCAGGTTCAAATTCCGTTTCAAGGCGGACACCCTTTTCTGCCGCTTGATATGAAAGCGGCTTGAGGCATTCATTAACTATTTCTTCTACTTTCAATACTTCTTTGGTTTTCGGTCTTTCCATAGCGTCGAGTCGTGCAATATTAACGAGTTCACCGATGAGAGCCGATAATCTGCCACAGTCTTCTCTCGCGGTTTCCATTAATTGTCCGTACTTTTCGCCGATGAGCCCCTTCGTTTTATCTGTAAGAATCCCGATACTCATTAAAAGTGAGGTCATGGGGGTCTTCAATTGATGAGAAAGATCCGCTATAAAGCGGGACTTGGCCTCCTCCGCATGCTGAAGCTTGAGCTTTCCAGCCATGAGCTTATCAATGGTGAGTTGGTCATAGGCTCTAAGGCGTTCAAAAAGTCGGTTAAATTCCGAGGTCAAAAACCCGATCTCATCCCGGGTAGCGATTGGGAACCGGGGATATTGCCCACTACCTTCTTTGATTTCCGCCAAGCTCTGGGCAAGTGTAATCAACGGGCGAGATAACCTTGATGACATAACATAGCCGAAGATTGCGGTAAAAAGGACAGCAGAAATAAGCAAACCTATTGAATAACGCAGAGCACTGCTGGCAATTTCTTTAGTCTCTCGTTCGGCAGCTTCCATAGCCTTTTCGTTTATTAACACAAGGGCATCTAACTCACCATTCAGCAAAGCGGTTAAGGAAATAAAGTCGTAGTATAACCCATCTGGCTTTCTTACCTCGTCTTTACCCTTCGAGAACGCCTCATATAAATGTTCATATTTTTCGTAATGAGCAAATAAATTGTCAATGATCTGCGACTCTCCTGGCTCTGTAATATTATCTTTACACGTGTTAAGTAGTTTAAGGATTTCTTGCCCCAGTGTGACATCCTGCTGGCCTATGTTTTTATCCGACAATAAGGTGGCAAGAATAAAATTCTGCCTTGCTTCAAGTTGCTGCCTGATCTGCTGAGCGGCTTGGATGCTTTTATAATTTTTTGAGAGAATCAGTTCGGCGCTACGTCCAAGTGAATTCAAATATCTGTAGTTCAAATAGAGGACAAAGAACAAGATGACGCATGGAATAATAATGCCGCAAAAGATTTTAGTCTTTATTGAAAATCTTATGGTCACGTTTCGGAGCCTTTTTTATCATAGTAATCAGCAAAGTTTCTCAATTGTCAATTTAATACAGTGCATGATATTTTATTGGCATATAAGCTTATTGATACCTCAAATACGCCAAAAGAGTATACCGGCCGCCTTTATTGGGCACCCGCAATAGAAACATTCGGGCCGAATGCCGCCTCTTTTGTCCCCGGTCTCATCACTATAAGCAGAGTCAGCAATCAGCACCCTGGAAGAATCGCATAGCCCAGTGCCGTCTCTCGCTGCGCCATATAAGGGCGGTGAGGTCTGAATGGAACCTCTCCAAGCGCTTCCCTACCGCTTTGCATTCCTTTGATGTATTTATGAAAATGTGATAACGGAAGTAAATTAAAATGTCAATTAATTGCTAATATTCGCGCTTTCCAAAAGGGTTCGATTTAAAAGGCATATTAAAACCTGAAATCCGTCAATGACAACCGTTCTGAATTCTCTATCCATAGAAAATAATAAAGAGCGGAGACTTTCTCTAAATTACCAATTGAAAGCGAGCATGTTTAGTAAGATTCTCAGGTTTTCCATTACAGAATGCTATACGTAACATATCCTGAATTTTCTATTGATGTCTATGAGTTACATGCTGCAAGCCTAACTTAAGTTATAATCCGTGTCAACCCATTTATGATGGGCTGGGAACTTTTTTCATCTTTCACTTCCTTTCAGTCAAACCGAAGTCAAGTGAAGGGAAGGATACTCAGCAGGAGGCATCTCCTCACCATGGCCTTGCGAGTGCCCCCTTTTATTTATTGATGCTTCTCGTTCTGCTTTAAGGTGCGTACAACTGCGACTGTCAAGCTATGTCCGGAGGCGAACACAGCTTTGCCCTCGACCTGCATACTATGACGATGTGATCATCTTCTGCAAGATTTAATGGTATTGCAATATTGATACTGTCGATATCGGGCTATTCCCATTTCCATGACCCGCCACGATGGCGATGTCCATGTTACACAATCAGAGAAAAACCCCAGCCCATGGAGGAGTTGGTCAAAAGTCCTGATGCCTGCGGCAGAGTGGAAAAAAGTCAAGGGTGGCTGAATTGTGCGTGCTTCATCACCTGCATCCAGCATCCAGGAGCAAACCATTATTTGAACCAGCGCTTCATCCCCGCCTACTGCCATGTTTTTGCTCTAAAATGTAATTATGTAAATTGAAATAGGCATTGTCTTATAAAACTTGATTTGAAAAATATGATGTAATATTATGACAAGCAATATCGAGAGCAAGATGGCCATCCAAAAAACGGCAAGTCGTATATCGAGGAAGGGAAAGTTAAGAAAAGGAACATTGCCAACCTGACAAATTGTCCGCCGGAGATACTCGCCGCGGGTGGGCTGGACGATTGGGCTGCGCAGCAGCATGGGGTTATGTTAGCTTCCTTCCTTCAATTGATCGCAATGGCGCCATGTTGTCCTGAGTAAATCCTTTTTTCGGTTTGCGGCCTATACGAAAATTTGTCTGTGCCAGTCTCCAAGATCGTTGGGAGAAAGCAGGCTTTTCTCATGATAACGAAAGACATAATGTTCGCCTTGATTTTATCTCTTTCGTTTTCAATGCTTTTCGGCTGTGCTCCACCTCAATTTATTATTCCCAGCGATAAAACCGAAGCCGATTACAAAAGAGATTTATACGACTGCGAATATAAAGCGCGCCTGCTGTACAGAGAAAGTATAGGAGTTCCCTTTGAAATTGGCCCGCACGGAGTAAGACTTGCTGTAAGAGAAGAATGGAAGCGGTGCATGGAATCCAGAGGCTACACGTATGTCCAAGAATAACAGTTGACAATCGCTGCCTTTCCCTTTATTTTCCTCACTAATCAACAAACCGACGGGGAGGAGAAACCATGCTGATCGTGGGGGAACGCATCAACACCAGCAGGAAAAAAGTTGACGAGGCGGTGGGGGCCGGAGATACGGCCTATATCCAGAGTGATGTCAAGGCACAGGTGGCCGCGGGCGCGAACTATATTGACGTCAACGCGGGTTCCCGTCTGGGGAGCGAAATGGCGGATGTCCTTTGGCTTATCGACGTAATCCAGGAGGCGGTGGATGTCCCTCTGGCTCTGGACAGTCCCAGTCCCGAAGTACTCATGAAGGCCATGGAGCGGGTGCGGCACCGACCATTGATCAATTCCACCACCGCCGAGAAGGATCGGTTCGAGAAGATGAGCCCGGTGATAACTTCAAGGGAATGTGAAATTGTAGCACTCTGCATGGATGACCGGGGGATGCCCAGAGATGCCGAACGGGTTCTGGAAAATGCCCACCGTCTTGTGGCAGATCTTGAGGCCATGGGGATTGCCAGAGATCATATATACCTGGATCCTCTGATTCAGCCCATCAGCACGGACGTACGCATGGGAAAGATCGCTCTGGAAACAATTGCTCGCATTCACAAGGAGCTGCCCGGGGTAAACACCATCTGCGGTCTCTCCAATATATCCTTTGGCCTTCCAGAGCGCCATCTCATCAACCGCAACTTCCTTGCACTGGCCCTGGGTGCAGGCCTGAGCGCTGCCATCCTGGATCCTCTGGACGATAAGCTAATCACCACCCTGATAACAACCCGGGTTCTTCTGGGCCAGGACGACTACTGTATGAACTACATCCGGGCCAGCCGGGAGGGAAAGCTGATTGCATGATTCATTAATTGCAAAATTCTAATCCATCGGCCCAGGCAACATCTTTTGCAGCATAAAAAATAAATGGGCAACTACAATAGCCGCCCATTATGATAAACTATCCGCACAGCGAGGCTGGCCTTTTCACAGGGAGGAGGCTATTTGCAGCTTTCTCATCCCATATCCGGCTCAGGTATACCCCCCTCGCATGAAACTCCAGCCTGGCAGAGGCCGCATCCGCCCGCAAGCACTCCATATCTGGAATTAATGATTGATTTGACTTTAGTATACGCGTAATTCCTGCACATCTCCTTATCGTGGCCCGCCTCTGTGATGGCGCCGGCAGGACACCGCCTCATGCACTCCCCGCACGTGCCGTTGGCATGGAATAGACAGTATTCCGTGTGGGTCTTGTAAGGCCTGGGGGTGGGTGTGAGGGGCATGTCGGTCACCACGGAGCCGCACCGCATAGCTTTCCCTCGAGGGGTTATGAGGCCGTCGCTCAGTCCAAAGGTGCCCAGGCCGCAAGCATGAGCCACGTGCCGCTCAGACCAGTTTGAGGCAATGCCCACGGGCGTGCTCTCAAGCCGCCGGAAATGCTGGGAATTGAAAGGAGACACCGCCCGATAGCCCATGGAGCGGAGCGAATCCACCACGTGGTCTCGCAAGGCCATGTTGCAGATCTCTCCAAAATTGCGAGCATGGGCCCAGAATTTGGAGGGCAATTCAGTCTGATTCCGGTTGCTGGCTCGCACGGCCTCCGATGCGGGAAGAATCCAGGAAATGACAAAAACCGGCGACTTCTCGTCCACCTCCGCAGGGTAGACCTTTCCCAGCGCCTCTGCCGGGGTCATGTGAAAGTCTCCTATAATCTCCTTGTAATCCTGGAAAAGGGAGTCTTGGCCGCTGGCAAATCCCACCAGAGGGTCATCCCAGTAACTATGGCCTTCAAAAGCCTTGGCCTTGTTCTCGGGGCGCTCCCGGACGAATCTGGTAATGATTTCCTTGATCATTTCCTCTGGATTCGATGTGTTCTGCATCAGTACCTCCTTGTGTTCGGGAAAGAAGTTTTCCTGTGTCCCGTTGACCGAAAAAACTCAGTTTTTCACTGTATCCGCTCTTACTTTTTTTGAGCTATTTAATAAACATAGCATACATTTATCCCCCTATGCAACGCTATTTTGCTATTCTTATGTCAAATTGACTTTCCGGGTGAAAGACTTTATTTTAATCATTGATGGAAACGAATATTTCGGTGTTCGAACAAGGGCCAATAAGGCCACCCAATGAAGCGCGCAGCCTCCTCCTTCGTGTCACGCGCAACTGTCCGTGGAACAGGTGCGCCTTTTGTGGCACATACAAGGGTAAGCGATTTTATCTTCGCAGCGTCGAGGATGTGAAGGCCGATATTGACACCATGGCGAAAATCGCCGAGCGGATCAGGCATGTCTCCTGGAGTATGGGACTGGGCGGACAAATAAATGAAGATGTTGTCCGACGCGTCTACCAGAGTCCTGACGGTGGTAGTCTCCACGTGCAGAGCATATTACTATGGCTTTACCATGGTGCCAGGACGGTTTTTCTCCAGGATGCCAACAGCCTGGTGATCAAAGCATCTGATTTGGTTGAAATTTTACAGTACCTGCTAAGCACATTTCCCAGTATCCAACGAGTCACATCTTATGCCCGCTCCCACACCATAGCGCGCAAGAGCCTCGAAGATTTGAGATCTCTGCATACCGCGGGCCTCACACGCATTCACATCGGCCTGGAGTCAGGATGCGATGCCGTGCTGGCCATGATCCATAAGGGGGTGAGGGCCGAGGATCATGTGAGGGCCGGGCTTCAAGTCAAGGCGGCGGGCATGGATCTTTCTGAATACGTGATCCTGGGCCTGGGCGGCCGTGCCCTCTGGCGAGAGCATGCCCTGGAAACAGCCCGCGTGCTTACACGAATCGATCCGCATTTCATCCGAGTCCGAACCCTTGCCGTTCCTCCGGCGGCGGAGTTGTGTCAACTGGTGGCCTCAGGGGAATTCCAGATGATGAGCGATGACGAAATCGTTGAAGAGGAGCGCCTGCTCATCGAGACGCTGGGAGAGGTTCACAGCCATTTCGTAAGCGATCACATACTGAACCTGCTGGAGGAGGTGGAGGGTGTTTTGCCCGAAGACAGGGATCGCATGCTGGCAGTCATCGACCGCTACCGTGCTCTTCCCGAAGAGCAACGGCGGCATTTCCAGGTAGGACGTCGGATAGGGCGATATCGTTCCCTGGACGACATGGAAAACCCGGTAATGCACCTTGAGGTGGAGCGGATTCGCCACCGTCTCGAACAATGCGGTTCGGGCTGGCTGGAAAATGATCTAAAAATGTTGATGGCAGGCTACATATAGGTGCCTGGCTATTTAAGAATATTATGTAAAAGAGCCTTTTACTTGAAATTCCTACCTTTTTGATTGTCACCACATCTTCTTGTTATACTTAGCCTTGCTCGATCAGAATACGTGGTGGCGGCTTAATCCCCAGAGCCTTCAGAATCCTCTGTTGCCAAAAAGTGGGCATTGTGACGTAGCCGTAGTCCTCCTGGCCAACCTTCATCACTGCCACCCCCATGTTCTTGTGGCCTTCGAAGGCCCTCTCCGAACTCCAGCGTAAACAAGGCCGAGCAATCCTCGGCACATACCATCGGCCCCTCACCTACGGCTTTTAGAAGCCCATTGATGATCTTCTTGATATCCTTTTTCAAAAAGTGGAGGCCAAAAAATGCCTTTAACTGTTGAACATGGGTTTTAAGCAAAGAATCCAATTGTGTTTTTGGAATTTTTGTATCGTTTTATTAGGATAGCTCTTCGACAGGCTCCTAGCGCCATTCCTCTCTTATCGGAAAATTCTGTCAGCCAGGATCGCTGACCGTGATGAGCCTATAAGGATATTTGGTGCAAATTGTTTTCAGGATCTTCCCCGAATGATCGATCCGGATTGAGAGAAAGCATGGTAGCAGCAACATCTTTATCCCTCTCAAAAGAAAGCCTTCAACGGGTAAGAGGGAGGCTTTATTCTCTTGACAAGTCGCCTTTAATAGATGATAACTATGTTGGAGATTACCACATTAATGACATTTTTTGGCCTTGACACCGGTATATATCTTGGTTATTCTCGTTTCATTCTGGAGTGCATCCAGCTTGATAATTTATAGAGCCAAATTGCAAGTAATTTTGGATATATATTCATGAAAGAATATTCTCCCACATCTTCCCGCCACCAAGAAGCAACACTTTCCTCTATAAAGCTATTCTCCAAGTTGAGTCGTATATTGAGGGCTGCAACGGATATGGAAGGAGCATTTCACCAGGCCGCAAAGCTCCTCGATGAGCATTCTTTCAGGCAGTGCGAGGGAATTATACTGTGGAATTATCAATCCAAAGAAAAGCGGGCCTCTATGCTACGAGGAATTTCTTGCGGATATCTCCTGAATAAACACAACAAATCCTCCCTGGAGCAAGGCTGTTGGACAGAAGAAGAATTTCTTGCGCCACGTATCCACCGAAAGAAAGGCAAAGACATTGTTATACACAACGGATCATCGCTCACCTATGTCAGGGACTTGAGCGAGGTTGACACTCTGTGCTTTCCCGTTAATTTAAACGACGATATGGCGCTTTCTATTTGCGTCAGGCCGCTTTGCTTTGATCAGCTTATTCTGCAAGAGGAATTGCTCCTTCTAGGGGCTGTGTGTATGCTTCTCAAGCAGTGGATTGAACTGCGATTTGATCCCCGTGAAATACACGGCTCATGGGAGAAAAAATCCACTATCGCTTCCTATCTCCCCGACACTCAAGGCAACAACCTCTCCATGGAAGAAATGCTCATTCATCGGATTGCCGAAATGGTCACTGTTTTAGCCACGGGACCCCGGGTGGGCAAGAGCCTTTACAGCCGGGTTATCGAGCTCGTAGAAAAAGGCATGATCCGATGGGCATTGAGCCGTACAAACATGGTACAGATTGATGCCGCTCAAATTCTAGGGGTCAACCGTAACACCATTCGTGCAAAAATGAAACTTTACGGATTGTTAGGCAGAAAATAGCATCGCGTATTCATCAAAGGTAGTTTCATTAGTTGACAAGAGGAGTTTTAATAATGGTAACAGCAAAAGAACCCAGTGGAGGAAAAGGACACCTTAAGATGGCCCAGAAGCAGCTCTTGCTGGCGGCTCGCATAATCGACTTGGAGGAGGATCTTCTGGGAGTGTTAATGCATACCAAACGTGAAGTGACTGTTCATTTTCCCGTGAAAATGGACGACGGCACTTTTAAAATTTTTACCGGTTATCGCATTCAGCACAATGTGAACCGGGGACCCGCCAAGGGGGGCATCCGATATCACCCGGATGTTGACCTGGATGAAGTCCGCGCACTGGCCATGTGGATGACCTGGAAGGCCGCAGTGGTCAACATTCCTTTCGGCGGGGCAAAAGGCGGTATTCAATGCAATCCCAAAAGGATGTCGATGGGCGAGCTAGAGCGCTTAACGCGTCGTTATACCTGGGAAATCTCTTTCATCCTTGGACCGGACTGTGACATCCCGGCACCTGATGTGTATACTAACGCTCAGACCATGGCATGGATCATGGACACATTCAGCATCTTGAAGGGCTATTCCGTGCCTGGTGTTGTCACCGGCAAGCCCATCGATCTGGGTGGATCTCTGGGAAGGCTGGAGGCCACAGGCCGGGGATGCACGCTTACGCTGATCCGCGCGGCCGAGATATTGGGCATAGACCTTCACGGGACCACATGTGTGGTTCAGGGCTTCGGCAACGTAGGGGGGGTGGCTGCCAAGCTTATGAGCGATATTGGCGTGAGGATTGTTGGTATCAGCGACTCGACGGGTGGTGTGTATTCACCCAACGGCCTGGACATTCAAGCATTGATGAGACACAAGTGCGACACTAACTCGGTACAGAACTTCCCCGGAAGCGACAACATCACCAACGAGGAACTGCTGGAACTGCCGTGCGACATTTTATGTCCCGCGGCTCTGGCAGGGGTAATCACCGAGGAGAATGCGCCCCGCGTAAAGGCCAATATAATAGTAGAAGGGGCCAATGGTCCCACCACCCCGGATGCGGATGACATCTTGTATGATCGCAACGTGATGATGATCCCTGATATTCTGGCCAATGCTGGTGGTGTTACTGTTTCGTATTTCGAGTGGGTGCAGAATCTCCAGGAACTGCTCTGGAGCGAAGAAGAAGTCAACCGCAGGCTTGAGCATATTTTGTTCCGAAGCTTTGACGAGGTTTATCGACTGAGTCAAGAGAAGAAGGTCCACATGAGAACCGCGGCCCTCGCCCTAGGGGTGCACAGGGTCGCCCAGGCAACAAAACTGCGGGGAATCTATCCTTAATCTTCAAACGTATAATCTGTAATCTTTCTTTACATAAGTTGTATGGGTTGCGTTGAGGCAGGGCTTCATAGATACAGTTACTTTCCAGGCTATGAGATTACCACGTCGCCAGGGCCTAAAGAAGAAAATGAACTCTCCACGAAGCAAGCTGCGGGCTAGCACGCTGGCTTCGCTCTGCCAATAATGCGGAAAAATTTTTTTAGACTTCATCCCCGTGGCAAGCTGCGGGAGTTCCAGGTTAAAGGGAATTCGTGGAATTCGGCATTTTTTGCCACGAGCATGCTGCCAAGCTTGAGGAGCGGGACCGTATCAATGGGATAAACGAGATACTCGGGCGGGGTAGCGGTTTCCATTCGGTGGCACTCGTTCTAAATGAGCATCATATTCGTCCAGCATTCCAGTGTGACCCGATTGAAGTGCTCCATATTCAGGGGATCGATGCTTTTGCGAATCTTCATCATAGTGGAACAGTCCAAAATCCGCTGACGCTGAGGGTACTCGAGCCTTCAAAATGCTGCCAGTAATTTTTCTCAGGAGAGATTTCAAATTTCGTAAATCTTTTTGCTAAAACAACTTAAAAATAATTATTTGAGAGTTGATGGAGGCGGAACAGATTGCTAAGGATTGAAAATTTGTATAAAAGTTTTGGGGGAATAAAGGCCGTTGATAACTGCAACCTCCGCGTCAGCCAAGGTTCTATAACGGGTCTTATAGGACCAAATGGGGCGGGGAAAACCACTCTTTTCAATCTCGTCACCGGTTTTTTTAAACCTGAAATTGGAGCCATCTGGTTCAAAGAAGAGCGGATTGATGGCCTCCCGCCGCACGGGATTTTCCACAAATCACTGTGCCGGACTTTTCAGATTCCCAGGGAATTAAAGGAAATGACGGTACTGGAAAATCTGATGGTGGTTCCTTCTGGACAAATTGGAGAAAAGATCTGGAATTCCTGGTTAAGATTCTCTTCCATAAAGAAACAAGAAAAAGAGATAAAGGATAAGGCTGAGTCTGTCTTGGAATTTGTGGAACTCATCGATCTCAAAAATGAATTCGCAAAAAATCTCTCCTCGGGACAGAAAAAGCTTTTAGAACTCGCTCGGATTTTGATGGGTGACCCTAATATGATTTTGCTGGATGAGCCCGGGGCAGGGGTAAATCCCACGCTGATGATGAAATTGACGGACAAAATCCTCGATCTTAGAGAAGAGGGAAGAACTTTTTTCTTGATAGAGCACGACATGGACCTTATAACCAGCCTTTGCGATAAAGTGATAGTCATGAACAAAGGCACGATATTAGCAGAGGGCACGCCCCAAGAGATCAAAAAGGACAACAGGGTCCTTGAGGCATATCTTGGGGAATGAAGCAATGAGTATTTTGAAAGCAGAGGGTATCAGATCGGGTTATGGGGAAACCGAAATCCTGCACGATGTCTCCATATATGTGGAAAAAAGAGAAATTGTCGCTATTATAGGGCCAAATGGAGCTGGGAAGTCCACTCTTATGAAGACCATTTTTGGATTTATAAAACCCACCCAGGGCTCCGTTCACTTCAATGGAGAAAACATAACCAACTTACGACCGGACAAAATAGTGCGCAAAGGGATGTGCTATGTGCCCCAATCTAACAACATATTCCCATCCCTTGCTGTCTTGGAAAATCTTGAAATGGGAGCCTATATTCGGGATGATGATTTTTCCCAAAGACTCCAGGAAATATTCAATTACTTTCCTATTCTTCAAGAAAGAAAGAGGCAAAGGGCTGGTAGTTTGAGTGGGGGCGAACAGCAGATGCTAGCCATGGGAAGAGCACTGATGCTCAATCCTCAGGTGCTACTTCTGGACGAGCCATCTGCCGGACTGGCACCCAAGCTGGTAGAAGAAATATTTGTAAAGATCGAGGAGATAAAAAAATCGAGCGTTGCCATCTTGATGGTAGAACAAAATGCAAAAAAAGCTTTATCCCATTCAGATAGAGGTTATGTCCTGGCCATGGGAGAGAAGAAATTTGAAGGGAAGGGCAAAGAGCTTCTGAATGATCCTGAAGTAGGGAGACTCTATCTGGGGGGCTGACAGAATTGCTGGAATTGGCAGTATATGGCATTTTGTTGGGCAGCATTATCGCCCTGGGTGCCATTGGGCTTACTTTGATTTATGGAATATTGCGTTTTGCCAATTTCGCTCATGGCGAGCTTATGACCATGGGTGCATATGTTGTGCTCTTTCTGGTCACAGACTTCTTCGCCTGGATGGGAGTCCCAGACACAACATTGGGACCCTTCTCCTTCGGTTATCGCATGTTGCTGAGCTTTCCTCTGGGGATGCTTTTTGTGGCTTCTCTGGCCGTATTTCTTAACAAAATCCTTTTTTCGCCTTTAAGAAGTAAAAATTCAGGCCCTGTAATTTTGGCCATGTCTGCCCTGGGTGTTTCTTTTATCCTCAGAAGCATAATATTCATTATATGGGGAGCCGACTTCCACTATTATAACCCCGGCAAATTGAGGCCCGCCATCGCTCTGCCTCTGGGAATAAACATAAGGCCTGACCAGATATTGATCCTGTTAATCGCTTTTGGCCTCGTGTTTTCGCTCCATATATTTTTGAGCAGAACCAAGATGGGCAAAGCCATGCGAGCAACATCTGATAATATTGAGCTTGCATGGATTACGGGCATAGATACTGACAGAGTAATATTATGGACATGGTGTATCGGCGGCGCTCTTGCAGCGGCAGGAGGTATATTATATGGAATAGATGTGCAATTAAGGCCGGGGATGGGCTGGCATTTCATCCTTCCTCTTTTTGCAGCCACGATTCTGGGGGGAATAGGAAATGTTTACGGCGCCCTCATCGGCGGAATGGTTATAGGCATTGTTCAACAACTTTCCACTGCCATTCCGTATGTCCAGCCCACGTATAAACCAGCGGTAGCATTCATTATAATGATCGTTATATTGCTTTTCAGGCCCCAGGGGATCTTCGGCCAGGCCAAAAAGTAATTAGCAATGCAAAATTAGCAATACAATAATGAACGTGTTACGAGTTGCGAGTCAAACGCGAAACGCACAACTCGCCAACTATGCTAAATTTTCAATGCTAATTTTGCAATGATAAGTGTAATTTTACATGTGAGGCATGTTTTGGACTTGAGTGGCTTGCTGGCATATATAACATCATTCTTGATTATGGGAGGCATATATGCTGTTTTTGCTCTGGGCTTGAATATGCAGTGGGGTTACACAGGGCTTTTCAACATAGGTATTGCCGGTTTTTTTGCCATTGGTGCCTACAGCTCCGCTTTGATAACAACACAAATGCCCACGGGTTTATATGCGCACTATGTCAAGCAAATCTTCGGGCTTAATCTTCATTTTATCTTCGGGGTTCTGGGGGCGGCCGCTGTCTGCGGCGCCATAGCATACCTGATCGGCAAGCCCACCTTAAAGCTTCGGGAAGATTATCTTGCCATTGCCACCATCGGGATAGCCGAAACGGTGCGCCTCATATTCAACAATGAAAGATGGCTCGCCAATGGGCCCAGAGGGTTGATGGGCATTCCCCAGCCTCTCTCCTGGCTGGTCTTGCCAAAAAATTACAATTACTTATATTTGATAATTGTGATAGCCTTTGTAATTGTAATATATATTTCCATTGAGCGCGCCATAAGGTCCCCATGGGGAAGGGTGCTGAGGGCTATCCGAGAGGACGAAGTCTCCACAGCCATGATGGGCAAAGATATCACGGGGTTTAAAATGCAGGCCCTTGTCTTCGGCTCAATGATAATGGGGATTGGGGGAGCTTTATACGCTCATTACACTCGGGCTATCTCCCCCGGTGTCTTCGAGCCCCTTTACGGGACTTTCATAATATGGGTCATGCTCATGGCCGGCGGAAGCGGCAACAACAAAGGGGCGATCTTTGGTGCTTTTATGATCTGGGGATTGTGGATGGAAGGCTCCAAGTTTGCAACCGATTTGCTGCCTTATACCATCAAATCAAGAGCACCTTACATCAGGTTTTTGATAGTCGGCATTCTTTTAGAGATTATTTTGCTCTACAGGCCTCAGGGTATACTGGGTGAGGAAAAAATAGTATCAAAGCACCTGGAAGAGAATTAAAAAAAGGGAGGCTACGCATATGAGCCCCCCCTTTTTACGGTAATTTTTACTTTATTCCTTTGGAACTTCGAACTCCATCCTCACCGTGACCATCTCGCCATTGTGATATTTCCAGACCTCTATAGGAGTTACAACGTCTCCATTTTCGTCAAAGTCCACGGATCCCGCGGCTCCTTCATAATTTATATCCTTCCCCTGCTTGATCAAGTCCGCCGCTTTTTTGAATTCTCCCGGCTTAATCACCTCACCCGGTGGATTGGCCACCGCTCTTAAATTATCCCTTATGCTCTGAGAGGTTATGGGCTGTCCTTTGGCCTGAGCTTTTAGTATAGCCAGACCGATTACCGACATAGCATCATATGCATTGGTCACGAAGGGTAATGGGGGGAAAGAGCCGTAGGCCTTGGCATATTCCGCCAGGAAAGCATCATACGATGGATTGAGGGCGGAACCCGGAGCGGTTCCATATAATCCTTCAAGACTTTCGGCCCCGACAGCTTTCACATTCTCAAAGGATTTGGTGCCATCGCAAAACAGGAAATTCTTAAATTTGAACATCTCGATGGCATCTTTAAGATAAATGGTAGAGTGCCCCGGGTAGCTGAAGGCGCCTATTATATCAGGCTTGTCCGCCAACGCCTTTTTCAGCTCCGCAGTATATGTGGGAGCAGCCTTCTCGTCATGGGGAACCATTGAAAGGACTTTCCCCCCCCTGGCCTCAAAAGATTCTTTGAACTGCTCCGCAAGCCCCTGCCCATAAGGATTGTTCACATAAAGAATTGATGCTGTCTTGTAACCTAAATCCGCCGCCAGTTTGCCTGAGATCACGCCTTGAAGAGCATCGGACGGGCATGTTCTGAAGAGGAAATCCTTGCCTTTATCGGCAGGCAAAACCGTTATCAATGGCGATGTAGATGCATTGGATATTTGCAAAATGTCATTGGGCAGCGTAACGGACTCCGCCACAGGTATGGTTACTCCACTTGCAAGGGCGCCAACGATAGCCACGACTTTATTTATCTCCACCAGCTTTTTTGCGGCGCTGGTGGCAGGTATGGCGGATGTCTCGCTGTCTTCATGCACCAATTTAAGCTTCAACCCGGCAGCTTCCAAATGCTTTGCAGCCAGTTCAGCTCCATTTTTGTGGTGCGGACCAAACTCCGCCAGAGGACCTGTATAAGCGAACAGAGTGCCAATCTTTATCTCCGCCGCCAGAACCTGTGAAAAAGAGAAAACAAATACAAAACCCAGGGCCAATACCAAAAATGTAAGATTTTTCATCGTTACCTCCTTTTTCTTTTTATGGGATTAATATCGGTTTTGGACCTAAATATAAGTCTCTCTTTACGCTTATTAAAAACATTTATTGCATACTACAAACTCAATTTCATTGTGTCAAGTAATTTTGTTAAGGGTCGAGTCTAATAGTGGCGCAACCACCCGTCGTAAATGATTAGCCTATTATGACCCCTCTTAGGTAAGAACCCAAACGATGCCAATAGTTGCTTAGATATTACCCAAAGTGGTACTGCTTTTGCTGATGAATCTCTCAATTTTGGTTTAGACCAGAAACTGATTGATCTGTATGTCCAGGTTCTCGAACTCCTTTATTAATCTGAAATACTCGGAGCTCTCGGCTGAGATGAGTCTGCTCTGCCTCCATATCCGTGAGCCTTTCCAGCAGCAGCACAATCTCCATTACCGACACAATGCTGCCGAAGTAAAACACCACTCAGCATTTGCCCGTTGTATCGTACGGTATTCATCTAATTCTGCTGGAGCACCAGAGGCTCCTTTTGCCGAATACTCTCAAGTAGACAGCATTCAATAGCTAGAGGTCAAAAGTGCTAAAGAAAATAATGCTTGACAAGATATGTTTATATATTATTATAACTCATGATCAAGCTTTGTTTGAACCCGGGAATGTCTCATATTTCAAAACGTGTGATTTAAATAGAAACCAGCCTGCTGAACCTCAAAGATTTGGATATCCATGACTATAAATTTATGTTATGTTTAACTGGCAGATATTCTTGCGGATTATATTCAGAGGAATAGATTTCAGCATAGAGAGCCCGTCCCATATGAGAACGATCTGATCCAGAGCTGTGGCATAAGCCGGATGACCGTGAGAATCGCCATTAGGCGCCTTGAAATGTAGGAAATTATCATTAAGGTTCAGGGGAAGGGAGCTTCGTGGCAGAGCCCAAAGTTCCCAACTTTATGAAAGGTGCAAGATCTCTGGAGGAGACACTTACCGAGCAAGGCTTCCGGGTTATTAACACGGTATTCAACCGCCAAATCTTCTGGTCTTGCACAAAACGTTTTAAGCTGTAAATCTTTGAGCTACTTTAAACCAAACAAGGAGGGGAAAGATGAGACGTTTATATGTTTTTATAACCATTCTTCTTTTGGCAGGTTTTGTTTTGACGGGTTTTTCCAATAATCTGGCATATGGCAAATACCCGGAAAAAATGATCACCTACATAGTTGTCTTTGCAGCAGGAGGTGGAACAGACCGATGGGCTCGGATCATGTCCTCGTCAGCCATAGATCATTTTGGCCAGCCATGGCATGTCGTAAACATCCCGGGGGCTTCCGGGGTCGTCGGGTGGAAGGAAGGGTTGAACAGACCGCCCGATGGCTATACCATGATTCAGGGCAGTTCTACACCGGTGCTTTCTCTGTTAATGGAAGAAAAGCCCCCCATCAGCCCTTTTGAGATCAAGATTGTCTGTTATGTCTCTGCCTTTAGATCAATCATCGCCAGTCAGCCTGATAAGCCATGGGCGAACTGGGATGGATTCAAAGATTATGCAAAAAAGAATCCAGGCAAAATTACCCTTGGAGCAACCCTGTCAAATATTGTGGGATCAGCAAATTTGATTGAACAAGCCGGTCTAAAGGTCACCTATGTACCTTATTCCAGTACTGGAGATGCTATTGCCGATTTTCTTGGCGGCCATATTCATGCCATGGCGGGGACCGCTTCTTCACTTGTGCCCCTGATTCCCCAGAAGGCAGTGGCGGTTGTTAATACAAGCTATATACCCATTTCCGAAAAGGTCAAAGAATTCAAAGGTGTTCCCAGTGCCAAAGACCTGGGCTATGAAGGAATGGCATTTCCAAGGTGGATCGGAGTTCATCCCGACACCCCTGATGAAATAGCGAAATTCATGTCTGAAAAGTTCGACAGCCTCCTTAAAGACAAGGCCGTGGTCAATTTCATTAAAAAATTAGGAGAAGAGATCAACTTCATGCCCATTGAAGAGGCACAAAAGGATTATAAAAAGATGGTAGAGGCCATGAAGAAAGCTACGAAGCTGGTGAAATAAGATCTGTCGCTGCCTGATATAAGCTCAGCCGGCCTTATGCCGACTTGTGAATGAAGTTACACTGTTTTGCCCGCAGTCCAGTTCTCCCGTTAACCGTTTCAGATTAACCGGCAACGGGGGAACTGGCTGATTTTTTTAGAATTGTAGGGTGGGCAGTGCCCACCATCCAAAGCTGTGATAAACCAAATAGCTATTAATGGTGGGCACAGCCCACCCTACGAAGCTTTGAAATAATGCAGAACTTTCGCAAATGGATAAGATGCAATCAGGGGTTAGGTCTTATTCTTACATTATTCTTCAGTGCTTTTCTTATCTATCTAGAGATCTCCCCCTGGGTTCATAGAAAGCTCCGTGATGGATTTACCCTTGGATTCTTTCCCGTTTTGGCCGTTGTCCTTTCGCTTCTCCTTTCCGTTGTATTGATTTTTGATCGATATCGCAATGAAACCACTTCTGGTTTAAAGAGCATTACCTTCAAATCCTTCTTTAGCTCATTTTTGGCAGTAACAGCGTGTTGGCTTTATTTTGAATTGATGAAAAGAATAGGATTTTTAATCATAAGCCCTATTTTTCTCCTTTTTTTCATTTATACATTGGGCCTGAAATCCTGGGGAAAGTGCATAGCATCAGGGGCAGTAATGACGGTGATCATCTATATTATTTTCAGCCTCCTGGGCATTGAATTGCCACAGGGAATTCTTCCTTTCAAACTTGCCATAGGGATTGGACAATAAAAGTGTTTCAACCGGATGCCATTATCGAAGCATTTCACATTGTATTTTCACTGCATGTCTTATACTGGATGGTCATAGGGGTTACTATCGGAGTGGGCGTGGGAGCGATACCAGGCCTCACTGCCGCAACGGGTGTTGCAATCATGCTTCCCCTCACCTTTACGATGGATACTGCCTCGGCTCTGGGTCTCTGTATCGGATTATATAAAGGGGCTGTATACGGTGGCTCAATTTCCGCCATCAGCTTTGCCACTCCGGGGACCCCTGAAGCTGCTGCCACCATCTATGACGGTTATAAGCTGATGCAGAGTGGCAAAGGACGAAAGGCCATTTTAATGGCCTTATATGCTTCCGTGACTGGGGATACCCTGAGCGATGTAATTACCATTGCGGTTGCCCCGCCCCTGGCTATGATAGCGCTTAAGTTTGGACCGTCAGAGCGCTTCTGGCTCGTCGTTCTTGCTTTTGCCTTGCTTGGTGCATTGAGCGGTTCTCACCCGACAAAGGGATTGATCAGTGCCTCACTCGGAGTTTTTCTCGGGACAATCGGGACAGATCCAGTGGGTTACGTATCCAGGATGACCTTCGGCCTGTGGTGGTTGCAGGATGGTATTCATCTTATTCCCCTTATGATAGGGATATTTGCAGTTTCCAGGATGCTGGAGGAAGCTGTTAAGCTATTAAAGGAGAGTTCGGTACCCAGCATGGCTAAAGAAAGCATTTCAAAATGGATCATGAAAAGAGGAGAAGGTCTGTCCTTCAAGGAGTACATACGAACCTGGAAGGAAATGCTCATCGGCCTCTTCGTGGGCTCTTTTGTGGGGATGTTACCAGGATTGGGAGCCACAGTGGGGGCGTTTTTATCTTACAGTGTAGCCAAGCAGGTTTCCCCAAAGAAAAAATTAGGGACCGGTGTGCTGGAAGGGGTGGCTGCTGCCGAGGCAGGCAATAACGCAACCGTTGGGCCCACGCTGATTCCTTTACTGGCGTTCGGAATTCCAGGAAGCTCCACTGCAGCCCTTATAGGAGGGGCTTTGATGCTTCAGGGAGCAACACCCTCTCCCAGGATGTTCGAATTGTATCCCGTGATTGTATACTCCCTCTTCATTATCTTGCTTGCTGGAAATGTATTCAACCTGGCAATCGGGCGCCTGTTTGCCGGCCTTTATGCCAGGCTGGGGGAGCTTCCTAAGCCGATGTTAATCCCCCTGATTTTAATTATGGCCATTATTGGCAGCTACTCCTTTCGCGGAAATCCTTACGATGTGATCATTATGTTGGTCATGGGTTTCGTGGGTTATGGTTTGAGGCTTCTTGGAATCCCGGATGCTCCTCTTGTCATTACCTTTTTAATTACCCCGATGATGGAGGCCAATTTACGGAGAGCATTGCTTATTTCTCGGGGCGACTGGCTTCAGGCCCTGTTGAACAGCCCGCTTTCCATAGGATTGTTGATTTCATGCATCATACTTACTTTTCTTTCCATAAAATTTCAGGTATCCCAGCGGCTATCGATGGTCCAAAGAGGAGTTGAAGAAGCTACTGAAATTGACGGTTAATAAATTGAACATTTGGGTTGCGCGGAGGGTAAGGGTTATTGATCACTTTATAAAATAACTTTTGCAGTGTAATGCAACAGGCAATGAGGAATAAGAATTTGGAGAACAGATATATAGAGGCTGACATTCTCGTTATCGGCGGAGGTAGTGCCGGATGCATGGCCGCAAACCGGGTGTTGGAAGTGGATCCGGGCCTTAAGGTGGTGATTTTCGAAAAAGGGGACATCAAGTACAGCGGCTCAATTGCCCGCGGGATGGACGCGCTGAACATAGTTGCCATTCCCAATTTCACCACTCCGGAGCTTTACGTGGAATCTAGCACACTCAACTGCAACGGTGTCTTGGATGCACCGCCCAGCTATGAGATGGCACGAAGATCTTTTGAGCTTTTGAAAAAGCTGGAGGGGTGGGGAGTCCGCTTCCCCCAGGATGAAAAAGGCAATTACCGCACCCTTCAGTATCATCCGGTTGGTAAATTCCTGACCGCCATGGAGGAGCCCGACCTCAAGGTTATTATCTCTACCAAAGCACTGGAGAAAGGGGCCATGGCGGTGAACCGCACCATGGGGCTTAGAGCCCTGATGGATGAGGGCCGCGTGGCCGGGGCAGTGGGGATCAATGTGCGCACCGGGGAACTGGTAGTCTGCCGCGCCGGTGCGGTGATCCTCTCCAGCGGTGGGACCGCCCGATTCGGCCTCCCCAACTCGGGCTACCTTTACGGAACCTTTGATTACCCGGGAAATACCGGGGACGGCTACGTGATGGGCTTCCTGGCCGGGGCACCCTTGACAGGAATGGAACATGCTCGCAGGAGTATGCTCATCAAAGACGCCAATATGCCTCTGCTGGCCATTACTATTACCCGCGGTGGAAGGATGATGGATATCTTTGACAATATCCTCATGGAGTGGAGCTGCCACGATCGCAATAAGGCAGCCGAAGCGTTCAACATGGGATGGGGGCCCCTGCGCATACGGCTCAGCCATTTGCCCGAACAGACCATTCAGGAGATCGAGGACATTCTTTTCACCACGGAGCGCCCTGTCCAGCAGCGATTTTTTAAAGGGCGAAATATTGATTTTCGGAAAAACGACATCGAGCTCTGGCCCACTGAAAATCAACTCTGCGGCGGGCACGGGATGACGGGTATAGTGGTGAACGAGCGGGCGGAAACCGGCGTGCCAGGTCTTTATGCTGCGGGGGATGTGGCTTGCGTGGCCAAGGGACATCTGACGGGAGCCTTCATCTTCGGTGAGATTGCCGCTGAGCAGGCTGCCCGCTTCGTGCGCTCGAACCCCCAACCAGGGCTTGACTCCGCACAGGTTGATGATATTCAAATGCTTTGCAACCGCCGCTTGTCCCATGCCGACAAGCTCATCGATGTCCATGACCTTGAGTACAAGATGCGGCGGCTGATCAACGACTATGTGGTATCTCCCAAGAACGCATACAAGCTTAATAGATGGCTGGAATGGGCAAAGCGCTTTGAGCACGAGATTGAAAAAGAGGTGGCGGTCACCAATGGGCACGAGCTCTCCAAGCTCTTCGAGGCGGAGAACATCCTCAGATGTGCGACATTTTCCGCCATGGCCGCCCTCGAGCGAAAAGAAAGCCGTTGGGGAAATGCTCACCATCGCACCGATTACCCGGAGCGGGATGATAAGAGGTGGCTTTGCCATATCGATATTCGTCGCGGGGAAGATCCTGCAGAGATAACTGTTGCTAAGCGCCACCTGAACCGTAATCTGCCAACCTGAAGGAAGAGAGATATGAGATCTAACGGCAATATTATCGTCAAAAGGGATACCTGTTACGTCTGTGGCATTTGCATCGAACGATGCATTATGGATAACCTTCGCATGTACCTGGCGCCATGCCGCGCTGGCTGCCCCATACACATGAACTGCCAGGGCTATATCCGCCTGATCGCACAGGGCAAAGAAAAAGAGGCGGCTCAGGAGATGCGGAAAGATCTCCCATTTGGAGGGATTGTGGGGAGAGTCTGCAACCACCCTTGCGAAGAGCACTGCGAGCGGCTGAAGGTTGACGATCAGGCCGTTCATATCCGCGCCTTGAAGAGATACCTGGCCGATACTCTGCCCGAGATTACACACGAGCCCGTCCAGGTTAATCAAAAGAGCGGGAAGCGGGTAGCCGTTGTGGGATCGGGCCCCGCCGGGCTTATGGCTGCCCATGATCTGGCCGTTCAGGGCCATTCCGCGACTGTCTTCGACTCGGCCCCCGAGCCGGGAGGGTTGCTGCGCTGGGGAATTCCTGCCTTTCGGCTCCCCGGGGAGGAAATTGCGCATTCCATTGGAATGCTGGAAAAGATGAACGTGATGTTTCAGACCGGCCGGGCTCTGGGGAGAGAGCTGGAGCTGGATCAATTGGAGCGCGAATGGGATGCGGTGTTTCTGGCCACGGGGGCAGGGCCTGCGGCACGGCTGGGCATCTCCGGCGAAGAGCTGGAAAACGTGCACCAGGGGATTGAGCTGCTCCGTGAAGTCCGGCAGGGAAGGCCCCCCCGTCTCGGAAGAAGCACCATCGTTATCGGAGGCGGTAACACCGCAGTGGACGTGGCGCTGACATGCCGCAAGCTGGGGGTTCAGGACGTCAGCATCGTATGCCTGGAGGAGGAGGACAAAATGCCCGCATTCCAGGCGGAGCTGGCAGAGGCCATTGAGGAAGGAATCCACATCCAGGATTGCTGGGGGCCGAGGAAAATATCCCGACAGGATGAGGGCCGGCTCAAGATGGAGCTGTCGCGCTGCATTAGGGTTTTCGATGACCTGGGCCAGTTCTGCCCCACACTGGAGGAGGCATGCGGCCTTGCCCCCTCGGCGCAATCGGTGGTGGTGGCCATAGGGCAGAGACCTGAGCATTCAGGCATTCCTGCCGAGCTCTTGGACGAAACAAAACTAACAATCATCGCGGATCGGGTGACCATGCAAACAAGGCGCCCCAAAGTCTTTGCGGGAGGAGATGCGGTCTTCGGCTCAAGCTCCGTCATCGAGGCCATGGCAAACGGAAAGGAGGCCGCCGTCTCCATCGACCGGATGCTGAGAGGAGAGACTCTTGGATGGGGGCGGGCATACTGGGATGGCACGTGCATCACCGACTTTCCCATCAACCGCTCCGGAGCCCTCCAACGCGTTCGGGCGCCACTTCCCCGCCTGCCCCTTGATAAAAGAGACTTAAAGAACGAGGTAGAAAAAACGCTGGATGCAAAAGATGCCAGAGCCGAGGCGGAGCGGTGCCTTAATTGCGGCTATCCGGACGAAGTTAACCGGACCTGCTGGTACTGCCTGCCCTGCGAGATCGAATGCCCGGTGGAGGCTCTTGAGGTTCGGATGCCTTACATGATTCGTTAAGAGCTTCTTTCCCATTTTATGGCGAGGGTAATATAAGAAAGATTTGGGGATCCGCAAAGATATGGGTTATCGCACGCGAGGATGCTCTGTGTACTTCATCAGCTTTACTAAGTGCTTTATTTCACAAATTGTGTTACGTATACGGGCGGTATCCTCCTAAAACTTCTTATTCCATATAATACGTTTGGGTTTCACTGGCAGAGCCGAAGGATCGCCGGTGAAACCTGGTATGTGAAGACACGGGCAAGCCTGCGGCTTTGCCCGTGGCACCCCATTAAGGAATGGAAAAATGCAGCACGGCCATCCCATTAATTTTGCATAACTCATAGAAAATTATCTAATCAGATTGTGTTCCAGAAAATAGGTGCTCAATTTTCGGCAGCCCAAAATACGACACCGTAATTATAAAATAAAGCACTAAGTTAGGAGATAAATATGGGATTCCAATGGCCCCAAGATTTTGACAAGTTGATGCGAAATTTTCTGGAACCTCGATCCATAGCCATTATTGGAGCAACTGAAGGTGCGGGGTATGGAGGTAGAATAATTGAGAACCTTATGGATGGCGGATTCCGGGGCAAGGTCTTTCCGGTGAACCCAACGCGTTCTAAAGTGCGCGGCATGCCGTGCTATTCAAACGTTATGGAAATCGAGGAGATGGTTGACTTTGCCGTAATAATAATCCCCGCCCGTTTAGTCTTGCAAGCCCTCAGCCAGTGTGTGGAAAAGGGGATCCGATCCGTGGTAATTATCAGCGCGGGGTTTTCGGAACGCGACGGGCAAACGGGCATCGATCGACAAAAGCAGTTGCAGCAGTTGGCCAGGGATAACGGCATTTATATCTGCGGCCCCAATTGCCTGGGCATATCCAATGTGAAAGAAAAAATCCATGCCAATTCAGGCTCAGGAATACTTAATTTACTCCCCGATCATGGTCCCATTGGGGTGGTTTCCCAAAGCGGTGCCACGGCCTTTGGGCCTATTCTGGCGAAAGCAAAGGATCGGGGAGCAGGGCTAAAATACGTTGTCTCCACGGGGAACGAGGCCAATCTGGAGAGTGCGGATTTCATTCGATTCATGCTGGATGACCCTGAGGTGCGCGTGATCGCCTCTTTCATCGAAGGTTTCAAGGAAGGGGAAAAGATCAAGGCAGTTGCGGACTTGGCGCTAGAGAGAAAAAAGCCCATTATTTTGATGAAAATGGGGCGATCTGAGGTGGGTGGCAGAGCGGCACTTACCCACACTGCTGCCATCACCGGAAGCTTTAAAGTTCACGAAGGGTTTTTCAAGCAGAAGGGTGTGGTTCGAGTGGATGATTATGACGAGTTGTGCGAGGTAGCCAAGCTGTTTTCAAAAGGGAAGTTTCCCAAGGATGATAGGGTGGGTATCATCTCACATTCAGGCGGGATATGCACCTTCCTGAGCGACGAGTGTGCCAGTGCGGGTTTCCATGTCCCCAGCCTTTCGGAAGAAACGACGGCAAAGATCGAAAAGATACTCCAGGGATGGGGTTCTTGCGAGAACCCATTGGACCTTACAGGTTTTGCCCAAAGCCCCCGGTTCCCCGAAATCTTGCGTATGGTCATCCAAGACCCTAACGTTGATTCAGTGATACTGGCCACGAGGGGGAAAAAGGATTTCGCCGAAAATGTCATTAAAGCAGCTGAGGAAACCGACAAACCGCTCTTGTTCGTCTGGACTCACAGCGAATTTGATACGGAAGGGTTGCCGACCCTTCGAGCCGGAGGTATGCCGGTATTCATATCTCCCGTGAAATGTATAAAAGCTCTGAGGCATCTCCGCAATTACTACAAAGTCTTGCAAAAGCATCACGACCCTGGGAAAAAGAAAGAGCCCTCCTTCATGCTGCCACCTTCAGACTCCCGTATAGAGAAAGTCCGGGCTTCTCTGGCTCGGGAGTCCAGCAACACGCTGCCGGAAGGACGATGTCGTGAAATTCTTGCGCCTCTGGGTTTGCCCTTTTGCCCAAGCATCATGAGTCAATCACTAGACTCTGCCAGGGCCAAGGCAAATGAGCTCGGATATCCAGTGGTGCTGAAGATGGATTCACCCCAGATCCTGCACAAGACCGAATGCAAGGGCGTTTATTTAAATATAAAGGGAGAAAATGAATTCAACCGGGCTTTTGATGAAATGATGGTCAATTGGAGATCTCTAGATCCTCCGATAACACTCAACGGCATCATGGTGCAAAAGATGATTTCCGAAGGCGTTGAGCTCATCCTCGGAGTTTCCATAGATCCGCTCTTTGGGCCAATCTTGATGCTAGGGTGGGGTGGTATCTTCGTTGAGGCTCTCGACCTAGGATCCTGGCGAGTCTGCCCGATTGGACAGCAAGATGCCCGGGAAATGATACATGAGATTCCCGGCCTGACAAAGGTTCTCAGCGGCACTCGAGGCAAGCCGCCTCTGGACACCCAAGCCTTGTTGGACATTATGGTGAGGTTCTCCTCGATAGCGTGCGCCCTCAAGGACCGGGTTTCTTCAATGGATTTCAATCCTATCAAGGTCTTGCCCGAAGGAAAGGGCGTCAGGCTGCTGGACTGTCGGATGGTTCTGCCATCCCTATAACCCTTGCTCATGGAGAGTCTTGATTCAGAACTTGGATATCTGTTCTAACAAAGAGAATTTGTGCAGCCATAAATAAGAAAATTAGTAAGAGCGGATGTTCAGCTCTTTTTTTCATGGCATTGGCCAGGCGCACTCATTATATCACTCATTCTGTGCATCACCGGTATCTATGATTCCAGCTTCAGTTTCTTTCCAGCATGGGTGATACAGTTCTTTGGTATGATTGGCTGCTTTGCACGAAAATTGGATTATCACATGACGTTCCTCATCCTGGATTTAGTGCCAGGACCCCGGGCCGAAGTAATTCTGCTCCAATAGCTGATGGTGTCTCAGGGAAGCTTCTCCATATTCTTCGATGGATTAATCTCTGCCACATTACAGGCCACTATCCATTTTTCCGATTCCGCTTGAATATCGCCAAGGAGGTAATGAAAAAAGGGCTGATTTTTATGCAAACATATCACAAGGAATGTATTTATTTCGTTATTAACCCGATGAGATCGCTGTTACTAAAAGCTTTTCTCGATTATAAAAGGAGCTTTAAATGTGTCTGAAGATTCGAAGGTCAATGTTGATATTTCCCGTAAATGTGCGCAAGTTTGTGGAAAAAGCTCATGCACGTGGGGCAGATGCCATCTGTCTGGACCTGGAGGACTCCATTCCCTATGCGGAAAAGGCCGGTGCCCGGAAGCTTGTTCGCGAAGCTATCCCTATGGTTGCACGCGGAGGTGGTGAAGTGCTGGTACGGGTCAATAATGATCCCGATTTAATTTACGAGGACATAGATGCAGTCGTGTTTCCGGGGCTTGCCGGGATCCATTTGCCCAAGGTCGAGTCCCCAGAACAGGTGCATACCCTTGATGCCCTGATCGAGGCAAAGGAAAGGGAACGCGGTATACCCCCAAAGTCCATCACCATTTCTGCTCGCATTGAAACGCCGCTGGGGCTGCTCCATGCTCAATCTATCGCAAAGGCCTGCTCCCGCATTGACTCCATGGGAGTGGGGCCTGAAGATTACTGTTTTGGGCTGGGGGTGGAGCCGTCTGAGGATGGTGTGGAGCTCATTTATGCAGTATCCAAGGTGGTGGCTATCTGCAAGGCTAAGGGGATCATGGCCATCGGGCTGCTGGGGAGTGTGGCAGATTTTCGGGATCTGGAAGGGTTCAAGCGAGCAGTTATCCGTGGAAGACAACTGGGCACCGAGGGATCGGGATGCATCCATCCTGACCAGATTAATATTCTCCATCAGGTGTTTTCACCATCTCCCGAAAGCATCGAGCATGCACGACGAGTAGTCCAGGCGTTCGAGGAGGGAGTCCAACGAGGGACTGCTTCGGTTGGGCTGGATGGAAAGATGGTGGACATCCCCGTGTATTATCGTTCTAAAAAAATCATTGAACGGGCCGAGGCCATCCAGGCCGTGGAAAGTAGAAAGGCCCAGGCACTGGCCCGAATTTCCTGAAGCGGTTGCCATAGAAGACGTAAAGCTGATGCTTTCAGAGCTTCTAGAGGGATTTTTAAGGCATTCAATAAAAGGCAAGATAATTTGGGTCTTCACAACTCGATCTCGAAGATGACCAGTCCTATATTGATAAGATGCGATAGGGAAAATACTGATAGACATCTCGGAAGCCTTTTCTTTCTATAATATCCTATGAATATTACAATAAAAAAATAGAATTCAAATTTTATCCATAAAAAAACAAGCAACCATTATGTAACAAGGCGCAACCGCTATAGATGATGTAACCCAAACGCTTCAATGGGGCCGTGGAGTGTGTCCACGGTGTAACAATAATGCCATGTGCAATATCAGAATCAGCTATGCGCTTCAATGGGGCCGTGGAGTGTGTCCACGGTGTAACATTGGCGCGAATGTCGCAAGGCTCCAGCAGGACATGCTTCAATGGGGCCGTGGAGTGTGTCCACGGTGTAACGGAATCATAATACTTTACGCGGTTTTTCCATACGAGCTTCAATGGGGCCGTGGAGTGTGTCCACGGTGTAATCCTCTCTTTGAAAAGCCTCTTCAACCAAGGCTTCCAGATGGCTTTTTCGCGAACCTCCTTTCCTTACCCACCAACAAGCGAACCCAAAACGTTTTATTCGACGCAACATACCTAAATCATTGTAGCGCGAACCTCCCTGGAAATTAGCGACCACCTGGGGTTCGCGCAGCAAGGGCAATTACCCGTTGTAACGGACAAACAGCCCAAGCCCGAAATGGCAACCCGAGCCGAGGGCGAAGGGGCCTCTGACTGATTCATTAAATTCGAGGATACAGCCGTAGCCGCGAAATGGGCGCACGTCCTTTCTGCTGCGGATGAACTCAAACCATCTGATCTGGCGCGTTGTCGTCAATGGATGGGAAATCCATTCAATGCCAACAGGCTCAGGTAGCCCGTGGAAGGTGCATTCCTTCATGATTTCCGCGTCCAGCCATTCTTGATACGTTCCACGCCCTTTACGATAATGCCTTGAAGAGACGAACGGGCTTGCGCTCACCCATTTTTTGACGGACTTCTGTCCCGGTAGCTCCGCTGAAAGCGAGACAAGGACGAGCCGGACGTCGGGCCTGCGGTTGGACTGCCAGACTGACCGCAAGTTGTCCAGGGCCGCCAATTCGCCCTCGTCAAAGGGATCGGCGGCATATATGAGAAGATGATCAAGCCGGCCGTCGCCATCTTCATCAAGGGGGAGAAAGAAGGCATGCCTGTGCCCTTTGAGAGGGCGTCCCTCCGGGTCTTTGCCGCTGAATACCGGAGATACGAGGGCAGGATCATTGTTTTTGATTCGCTTATGGATGCCCATGAGCTTTCCCCGGATTCGCTCCGCAAAAGAGGCGGTTTCCTCAACGTTGGGCAAGACCGTGGAACATAGCGCATACTTGGCGCATCTGAAACCGCCCTTAAGCCCCGGAGCGCTTCTCCCTGGCCTGGGGCGCAGGGAATCGCTTCGCCGGGCATAGTCCACCCGGAACAAAGCGGGCGGGTTGCTCCATCCTTCCTTTAAGAGGTCCTTTGTGGTCATACATAAGGCCTCTATCCATGAACAGGCCTTGCCGGTCTTGACCTGTTTTTTTTCTTTCTTTTCGGGCCGGTGGGGCAATTCCGCATACCTCTCAGGCGGCAGCAGGCAGGCCACCTGCACGGTTTCATGATCTGGACCGGCAGACTCAAGACCTGTAGGGAAGCAGTTCCATTCGATGTCTGATAGTCCATCGGCCAATCCTGCGCGGACCCATGATTCGGACCTGCCGAAATAATTTATTTCCTCGAGAAGCTCCTGAAGATCTCTGCGGGATTCCGGCGAAAGGTCTCCTTCGAAGCCCATCAAGACTTTTTCGCACCTGTCGATGACCACAAAGGCATCAAAGATAAGCTGCTTATCGGTTGGGTCTTTTGTGTTGCTGCTTAAATACGACCGGGTGTGCGCTGCCGCGGCCGCGGGCAATAGATATTTCGGCGGGACGTTCAGTGCCTTCAACACCGGTTCCATCCGCTCTTCCGGCCAGGCGGGCTTTCTGCGCTTCCAGACATCCACCAGCGCTCTTGCCAGGCGATATGGTGAAGGGGGCCACTCAACCTCCCCTTCGTTAACGTTGCGGCCCCAGGGGGTCGCATGAAAGCGGCCCGCGGGAAATTGCAACTCTATCACGATCATGTCGCCACCCCATAATTATCCCTTCTCTTGGCTTTCTGGCTTTTTCAACACAGTTTCCGTGTTAATTTCGGTTACCGGCGGATCAGCAAACATCTTTTTACAGGCCCGGATCTTCTGCGGGAGACAGGCAAGCAGTGCCTTTTTATCCGGCACCGTGAACCCCTTGGGTTCGGTGACGGTGAGATCGTTTATTGCTCTCAGATCGCAGGCCGTGCGAAGTCTTGTGCCTTCATCCAGGAAGAACCGGATTTTGTACAGGGCCAGAGCGGTCAGAAGATCGAGGGCGTCATCCTTCAGATCGTAACTGCGCAGCAGGCCGAGATCAAGGTTGAAGTAAGCAGTTATTCGCTCGGCCGTGTATTCTACGCGGTGGTAGGGAACATTGCCATACACGTCTTTGTCCCATGCTTTTGCTCGAAGTTTTCCTGTCGGGTCGAGGGGGTTGATTTTAACTCCGCCTGAGACCACCTCCCGCACGCCTCTTGCCTCAATGAAAGCGGAAAGGGCGCGGGCGATTTTTACGCGTCCATCCTCCAGATTCGCAAGAAAGGCACCATGCAATACGGAGTTGACGTCGAAGCGAAACAGGGCGCGGGCGATTTTTTGCCAGTTCAGCGGCATGTTTTTCTCGTATTCCGCAGCTTTCTTGAATTTCTCCTGAAAATTCTTGCCGGGAATTATGAACGGCGAATTTATCCTGTGGGCTTCAGTGAGGGAATTCGTTGTTGTTGAGGAGCCGCCGCTTAACCGGGCGCGGACATAAGAAAGCCCCTCAAGTTCTTTGACAAGTTCGTTGTCAGGACCGATGACGGCCTGCTCAAGCCGGTTGGCCATGGATTGGGCCGACTCGACCAGAAGCATCCTGGTGCCGTCAGTGGTCTGATAGGTGGCGGCCCCGAGGTCGGCGAATCCTGTGGGCTGGAACCTTTCGCCCTGCACGGGCGCAAGCTCCGCTTCCATCAACAGCCGTTTCACACCTTTTAGACTCTCAAACATATCGATCCTCCTGGTCATTAGTTTGCGGTTTTTTCAGCAAGCACCAACTTCTCCAATTGCCCTTGTTCCCTTATGGGAATCAACAAACTAGCCAGCAATCGGGCCGGATCGGGCTCTTCTTCGTAATCCACTTCAAATGGGTTGAGCTCAGAAACGCGCAGTCTGTAGAGGGCCTGGCCGCAAGCGTCAGGGATGCGGCCTGCTTGAAGGAGATGGGCTATCCTGGGTTCCCTCTTGATTTTGACACCCCGGATTGCTTCCGGGGTATGCAAAAGTTTCAACAGACACCATGTCCGAGACAGCACGCTTTCAGCCAGGGGGCGCATCCACATCTTCTTAAGGTTCTTGAGTCCAAATTTTTGCCAGTTAATAATGGAGAAGCCCCAGAGTAATTCTTCAATCTTGGTTTCATCGTATTGTCCCCACAAAAACAGCATGACGTCATGGGGAGACAGAGAGAGTTCTGCTTCGATGGGCACGCAGGGAGCGGAGGTTCTCTCCGCTTCCATCAACCGGCGCATCAACACGCCGCCCAGCCGCTCGGGCAAGCTATCTCCTTGCCAGGCTTGCCGCCCGATTTGTTTCCCCCAGCGAGGAGGGTATGACGGGTCGACACCGGCCATCTGGCTCCGTATGGAGCCGACATTACCGGTGGCCTTGATTGAAGCGAGGGCTGCCGCTATGCGCACTTCAATACTTCCGTCGTCGCACTGGAGTATCCATCTGGGAGAAAGGCCGAACATGGGTCGGTTTAATGCGGGGACTATGGTCCTGTCCCGCACAGCGATAAGCCTTTCCAATCGCCCGATGGCGCGAGCCAGATCGCAAAAGCGAAATACGTCTGTTTGCTGGCTGCATGCGAAAATGGCCTCGTCTATCTGTCTGCGGGCGCTCTCAAAGGTTGCAGGGAGGTTCTTGAACTCACGCAGAAAACTGTCAACAGGAGCGATAATGAAATCAAATTCGTTTAAAAGTTCCAGCTCCGGCCTGTATCTGACCGGGATTCGGCCTGCGGGCAGGGCGACGTAACTCTTGCCGCGCCTTGCAAGGAATGCGTACCGCTCAAAGGAATCTATCCCCCTGTCCACCCCCAGCATGCCGACGGCCCGTGAGAACTCCAGGCCCGTCCTTGCCATTTTGCGTCCGACAGCGGATCTCCCCTCTCCGAAGAGATATTTGATCTCACTGTATGCTGCGGGATTGCGCCAGAGGGGAAGCCATGTTTCATTCCGACCTCTCTCTCCATATTCGCTGGAAGTGAAGCCGACAGGGGAGAAGCGGACGGTAAAAGGAGCGCTCAGTTGGGAACGCTCGTCAGAAGGATGGCGGCGCGCAACCGCGCTTGAAAGAACCAGAGTCCCCTCCATCATGAGGATAAAATCCCAGGGGTTGATCTTGAAGTCCTTGGTCTCCACCTCACTGCCCTGGTTGTATCCTCCCGCCCGGCCGGGGTCATATTGCCCGACCTTTGCCGGGATAAGCCCCGGCATAGTGGCATCATAAAGAGATGAGCGAAATAAATTCCGGGTAATTTCCGGATCGCCGCTGATAAAAAGACCGGCCAATCGCTGCATGAAATTATTGCTGAATTCGAGATTCCCGTCATTGCCGTATGTGCCAAGGACAGGACTGAAAGAGGCGCTGCCATCGGCATGAAGCGCGTAAAGAGCGTCGAGCCATTGAAGGCAAACTTCGGGTAATCTTGACCGGCAAATGGCCAGGATAGTCTCTTTATTGCCGATACGCTCGAATTCGCTGCACTTAGTGCGGGCCTTTTTAAGGACTTTCGACCAGTTCTTTATCGTCTGTCGGTTAGGATTATCCATTTGTCTGGATAAAGATTCCACTTCAGCTAAAGTAACTTCATAAGGATCATGCCCACCAAAGGCCGCAGAAGTTGGAGCTTGGTTCGCTATACTTTGTAAAAGTTCCTCTATGGCGTCGCGTTTCTTGCCCGGCCGCATGTCATTGGAAGCACTTTTCAGCACTTTTGCAATATCACCGGGCGTGTTCGGTGTTCTCGGCATTTCCGGCCACGACTGTATATGAGAGATAACATTGCGATATATTGCGAAACGTTCACTATCGCTATTTACTATTGCCTCTAATCCTTCTGTGTCATCAGTGGGATAAAAACCGCTCCCCCCATTCCACGGTGCAACAATGGGTGTAGGGGCGTATTCATCACAAAAGAATGTTTCAATCTCGTCTTTGGTAAGGTTTGTTATAATGGAAAATGACTCCCTCTCCCACCAGCCTTTAACCTGGGTGTCCTTTTGCCCGGCAACAAGGCGAAGGATTCCCAGAGCTTTCAGGTAACTTGCAAGCGGCCTGGGTTTGCAGCCCGGGAGAAAATGCTCATGCATGATTTTCCCTCGCATCTCGGCTTGCCCTCCAATCTGCTATGCGAAGCAAAGCCTCCAATAAAGCCAGTCTCAAAGGTCCAAGGGATGGGTCGTCCCTCAAAGAGAGCATCCTTGCCAGCCAGCTCGGCCCACGCGGCCCCTCGCCGCACTCCATGTACGTTAAATCCAGGATGGTTTCCGGCAGCCTCTGACCGCCACCGAGGTCGGCTTCCCGCAATATCTCGCCGTCCCATATGCCGCGGGCAAAGCGCCGATCAGGAGCTTCGGGCTTTGTTTCGCTGGGAAGAGAGCGAATCGAAAGCCTCACTTTTCCGTGGTGAGCGGCGGCCAGATAGGCCGCCAGGTCGGGCAGGCCGTTTTCCAACATGGCCAATGCGGAAGCCAGTTCGTGCCTGAAGCCTTTTCTTTCGTAACGAAAGCCCTGAAGATTGGTTTTAGCCCAGACAATCGAGTTGTCTTTCTCGGGTTGTTCACCCAGGAAGGCTTTCTGACATATGTCATGCGTTTTACCAGCATCGTGCCATCTGGCGGCGAGCAAAAGGGTACTCACCCAATCTTCATCTGGAAGTGAAAGGCGGCTCAGCAGCATTTCCATCTCTTTGACCACGGCATCGCTGTGATCGGCCATCGTCTGCCAGGTGCCCGCCGAGTGATAGTCATCGTCATAGGCTTCCCCCGCGAGTCGTCCGGCTTCAAGCAGTTCCGGTATATCTTTCTTGTTGCCGGTCCAGCCTTTTTCTGAATTATAGCCACCGTCTGATTTACGGAGCATAAGAACCATACCGGGGGAAATGATTTCGGGCTTGACCCATTGCTTTTCAAGATGATCAAAGCGCCAATTATCCATCTTCTTCAATTCGGACGCCGAAACGCTGCAAATTTCGTCCCTTGCCGGAGCCTTTTCATCATCCCCGGGGCGTTCTCCCGGAAAATCTCTCCAGAAGACCTGGACGTCATGGACATCCGTCTCGCGAATGAACCGGGAAATGTCGATATCCGCCCCGGCCAGATCCGGCGTAGTGTCAAAAAGGTCGATGAAGTCCTTGCTGCGAAGAACGTGTTTGTGATCGACTCTGTCAGTAAACGGGGGCAGGCTTTTCGGCCCGACGTCGTGAAGTTCTGAAAGGATGGAGGCTGATCGACCAAGTTCTTCTTCTGTGTATGGGGCTGCGGCTCCTTTCTCGCTCAGGTCCAAATCCAACCAGATGACTCGGGCATTATCGTCCCAGCCGTTGCGGTTGCATCGCCCGAAACGCTGAACGAGTGACGCCCAGGGGGCGAGATCTGTAATCAATGTCGTAACAGAAACGTCCACCCCGGCTTCAACTACCTGTGTTGAAATGCAAATGGTGCCTTCGCTATTGGGCGATGTGAGAAGCTTATCCAGGGCATTCTGGCGGTCTTTCGGTCTGAAATGGGAATGCACCAATGCAAGGGAGGCCTTCGGCTTCTTCCCTTTGACCTCCGCATATATATCCATAGCGCGCTTGACAGTGTTAACGACAACCAATGTCCTTGTACCAGGTCTATGTTTATCGAGAATCAGTTGGGCGATTTTATTAACGTCCTTGGCGGGACTTTCTGTCTTTTCCAGAGGTTTTGTCGCTTCGAATCGCCGTTTTAATGATGGGATCGACCGATCTTTATCGGAAAGAGTGCATTCCCGTAGAATTTCGGTCTCAGCGTCGAAATCTACGGTGTTAAGCCAATCTTTCTGAAGGGTTGCGCTCATCCAGACGGATCGCACCGTCAAAGCTGTGCCCAACGTTTTTCGGAACGCCTGCAGTTGTGTTGTGGTGGCAAGCCCAGACCCCATTAGCTGAACTTCATCCATCACCCACAGGCAGTCGTTGTTCAAAAGCCCGAATTGGATAGGCCAGCGAAAGCGGCTCATGGCATATCCTCGGTTCAGAGCGCGAGATAAGAGCTGGTCCTGAGTGCCTATCAGAATCGCATCCATTTCGGGATTCATGTCCCAATCTTTATCAATTTCACCCCCCATCATCACATACACTATCGGTTGTATGGATTCCTGAAATGCACCTGCCGCTGTAAGCTTTTCAACCCATTTGCGTGCATTACTGGCCGTTTGTTCCACCAATACCCTCATCGGCAGACAATAGATCAAACGGCGAGGAGTCTCCGGATCGTTTCTAAGACGTTTATAGAGCCAGGAAAGAATGATGCCAGCGGTTTTACCCATACCGGTCTGCACATTCACAATGTCTGGCCATGATTCATTGGCGAGACTTTCTTGATAGGGATAGGGTTCAATTTCCGTCCCCATGGTCAAGCTGAAAAGATTCTTGAAGCAGATGTTCAAGGCATCACTCCAATCGGTTTAGCAAAAAGACCCCACATCTCCATCTTTAGAGAGAGAAGCCGGATTTTTTTCTTCAGGCCCATTCCTATTTCCGAAGGATTACCCTCAATATACAGTTCAAGACAATATCAAATACTTCAACAATAATGATAAATTATGTGATTGTCAATTTTTTATTTAGCTTGACCATGACATCAAGATATAGTAGGCTAAATCATCTCGTGATTCCATTAGAAAAGGAGCCCTTATGAGGACTGTTTTGATTTTTCTCCTTATGATCTTTACGTTGGTCAGTTTCAATCCGGCACTTGCCGAGGAACCACGTGTGGTTATCTTTTCCCCTCAAGGGACGGTCAAGAATGTGAGGCAGGTGAGGGTTAAATTTTCCGAGCAGATGGTTTTTTTTGGAGACCCTACCTTGGAGAACCCGTTTGAAATCAAATGTCCGATGGAAGGCATGGGGAGGTGGGCTGACGGGAAGAACTGGGTATACGACTTCAGAAAAGACCTGCCCGCAGGTGTTGTCTGCAGCTTTACCCTTGTGCCGGGATTGAGGACCCTTTCGGGGAAAGAGGTGACGGGGCAAAGGATGTTTTCCTTTTCAACGGGAGGGCCAAAAGTTTGGAGGTCCTATCCCTACAAGGGGAGTTATGTGGATGAAAACCAGATATTCATTCTAACTCTGGATGCTGAGCCAGAGGAAGAGACAGTCCTTGCAAATGTCACATTCTCTGTTGAAGGTATTAACGAAAGCATTAGTGTCAGGGTTCTTAAGGGTGAAAAAAGGGAACAGATTCTGGAAATCTACCATGAACGATACCGATTCAGGCGATATGAAGACAGGCCCGAGATTGTCCTTCAATGCAGGCAAAGTTTCCCCAATGAAAAAGCCGTCCATCTGATATGGGGAAAGGGGGTGGAGTCGGTAAGCGGTGTGCCAACAACTGAAGACCAGGTGCTCCACTTCAAATCCCGCAGCCCCTTTACCGCAACCTTTTCCTGTCAGAGAGAAAACCCAGAGGCAGGCTGTATCCCGTTTTTACCCATGCACATACGCTTTTCATCCCCCGTCCCACTTGAGTTTGCCCGCGCAGTCAGGATAAAAGGGGGCGGTGAGGTCTATACGCCCATTGAGCGGGACGAAGAAAAAGAAAAGTTCGTATGGGGTGTCACGTTTTCAGGCCCATTTCCGGAGAATACCTCGTTTCTCGTTGAGATCCCCCCTGATATTAGGGACGATGCTGGGAGGAGTCTATCCAACATTGATAAGTTCCCCCTTGAGGCAAGGACCGGTTCGTATCCTCCTCTTGCCAAGTTTTCAGCTCGTTTCGGCATCATTGAAAAACAAGACCCTGTGCTCCCCGTAACGTTGAGAAACATTGAGCCGGAGATACAAGCTCGGTTACTCAAGGTTGCGGGAGAGAAAGGGATAAAGGAAGTATTCGAAAGCCTAAAGGGGAAGATACTTCGGGTGGATGAAGACAATGAGATTATTACGTGGCTGAGAGAGGTCGCCTCTGCAGGACGCAGCCGCTCGGTTTTGAAAAAAAACACCGAGGCAGAGAATTTCATCATCCCCAAACCCCACGGAAAGAAAGCATTCGAGGTGGTTGGAATCCCCCTCAAAAGGACCGGCCTTTATGTGGTGGAAATCGAAAGTTCCATACTTGGTGCTTCTTTACTGGGGAAACATCACCCGATCTATGTCCCCACTGTGGCGCTTGTTACAAACCTCTCGGCTCATTTTAAGTGGGGGAGGGAGTCTTCTCTCATTTGGGTGACAACCCTCGACAATGCCGAACCGGTCGAGGGCGCAGTGGTTACAGTCCGGAATTGTAAGGGTGAAACACTGTGGGAAGGCACGACGGATGAAAAGGGCATTGCATATATCGGCGATGAGCTGCCTCGACAGGGGGAACTCCCCTTTTGTCCATGCAAAAGGGACAGAGAAGCATACCTGGATTATTCCCAACTCACAGCCCTGGATGGCATCGACAGAGAGCTTATTATTACTGCCAGGACATCCGATGACCTTACATTTGTGCATTCAACATGGGACCAGGGCATAGAACCCTGGCGCTTTAGGCTCCCCGAAGGCTCTTACAAAGGGCCGGTTATCGCCCATACTGTTTTGGGCAGAAGCCTCCTCAGGGCAGGCGAGACCATACACATGAAACATATCATCAGGAAGCATGCAATGGAGGATTTTTCCCTTCTTAGGGTCGAGGAGCTCCCCAAGGCAGTTGCTATTCAGCATCGAGGAAGCCACCAAAGTTATGAGTTCCCACTTACCTGGGACGTGGAAAATGGAGTGGCTGAGACTACCTGGCAAGTCCCCGTTGAGGCAAAGCTAGGGCATTACGATGTAATGCTCATTAAGAAGCAGATAAAAAAGAAAAAATCCCGGATGCATTACAACTGGCTTGATTACTGGCGTTCGGGCACTTTCAGAGTAGAAGAGTTCAGGGTGCCCTTAATGAGGGGCATCATTCAGCCTCCTTCCGGGCCCCTCGTTAAAGTGGGGGATATGGATGTAGACCTCCTCGTTACTTATCTTGCGGGAGGAGGAGCGGTCGGCCTGCCCGTGAAACTGAGAAGCCGGGTTGAGCCCAAGCATGTCTTTTTCACTGATTACGACGGCTTTACCTTTGCAAACGGCCTGGTGAAAGAAGGAGTGCTAAAAAGGTACAGACGGGAGGAAAGAAAGCAGAAGTCTCTCAGGACCTTTGACCTTACACTCGGAAGTGGAGGGTCCGCTCGGGCGAAGATACAAGACATCCCGGAGGCGCTCATCCCTCAGAATGTCCTTATGGAACTTGAATTTCGTGATCCGAACGGGGAGGTACAGACCGTATCGCAGAGGGTAACCGTATGGCCTTCAAACATATTGCTTGGAATCAAGCCCGATTCATGGGCGCTTTCAAAGGAGGCCTTTAAGTTCCATGTGGTGGCTCTTGATGTTCTGGGGAAGCCAGTGCCCGGTGTAGAGGTGAAAGTGGATATCTTTAAGCAAACCACTTTCTCTCACCGAAAAAGGATTGTAGGAGGGTTTTATGCCTACGAGCATGTCTCGGAAACAAAGCGTATCGGCTCCCTCTACGAAGGAATTACCGACGCGAAGGGAATCCTCATCTGTGAAGTAGAGTCTCCTGTTTCAGGAAACATCATACTCCAGGCGATGGCAAATGACAGCGAAGGGAGGATCGCTGTAACTAATCGGAGTGTATGGATTGCAGGGAAAGAAGACTGGTGGTTTGATGTGTCTGACAGCGACAGGATTGACGTCCTTTCCGAAAAGAAACGCTATGAACCTGGAGAAACAGCGAAGTTCCAGGTCAGGATGCCCTTCAGGGAGGCCACCGCGCTGGTGACGATAGAACGGGAAGGAGTAATGGAGACGCATCTGAGAACGCTTTCCGGAAAGCAGCCGGTCATTGAGCTTCCGGTCAAAGATCACTATGCTCCCAATGTCTTCGTATCGGTGCTATGCGTGAGGGGAAGGGTAGGAGGCGTAAAACCCACAGCCTTAATCGACCTCGGCAAACCCGCATATAAGCTAGGTATTGCTGAGATAAAGGTCGGATGGCAGGCGCATGAACTAAAGGTGGATGTAAAAGCCGAAAGGCAGGTATATAAGATTCGCGAAAAGGCCCGCGTAAAGATAATGGTGAAAAGGGCAGACGGGATGCCGCTTGCTCAAGGAGCAGAGGTGGCTGTGGCGGCCGTGGATGAAGGGCTTCTTGAACTCATGCCCAACCGGAGCTGGGACCTCCTTGAGGATATGATGAGAAGGAGGGGATATGAAGTCAGAACTTCCACCGCTCAGACGCAGGTGGTAGGAAAGCGACATTATGGCCTTAAGGCACTCCCTCAGGGTGGCGGAGGAGGCAGGCAGAGAACACGGGAGATGTTCGATACACTTCTTTTCTGGAAGGGACGCCACTCTCTTGACAGAAACGGCGAGGCCACGGTGGAGATTCCCCTTTTGGATTCCCTGACAAGCTTCAGGATTGTGGCGGTCGCTACTTCAGGAGCGGGGCTTTTCGGCACCGGCCAAACGAGCATAAGGACAACGCAGGACATAATGCTCCTTTCGGGACTTCCCGAGCTTGTGAGACAGGGTGATAAGTTCAGGGCGGGCTTCACTCTGCGAAACGCATCGGCTGAGTCGATGGATGTGGACATAAAAGCAGCGGTGAACGGAGAACCCCTTAATGCAATGAGAGTGTCGCTCAAGCCCGGGGAGTCAAAGGAGATAGGCTGGCTGTATGAAGCGCCCAAAAACGGTACTAATCTTATATGGGAAGTCACTGCGGAAGATGAAAAGACCGGAGCTCTTGACGCGTTGAAAGTGAAGCAGAGGGTTATCCCAGCCACCCCTGTGAGGGTTTTTCAGGCAACGCTCATGCAGCTTGAAAAAAGTATCGATGTCGCGATCAGGCAGCCTGAAGACGCAGAAAAGGAGAGGGGAGGGGTGCGGGTCTACTTCCGCCCTAAGCTCTCGGATGAAAAAAGCGGTATTATTGACTATATGAAAGACTATCCCTATACCTGCATTGAGCAGAAGGTCTCCGTTGCCGTTGCCCTCAGAGATAAAAAACGGTGGAAGCGGATCATGGAAGATCTTCCCTCATTCCTTGATTCGGAGGGGCTTGTTAAGTATTTCCCGACGAACGTAAAAGGCAGTGATGTCCTCACCACCTACTTGCTTTCCATAGCACATGAGGCGGGATGGGAAATACCCGCCGGTTCAAGAAGCCGCATGCTGAAGGGCCTCATCGGGTTTGTTGAGGGAAGGGTACAACGGTATTCATCTCTCCCCTCGGCAGACCTCTCTATAAGAAAGATGGCGGCGGTTGAGGCTCTTTCACGGTATGGAAAAGCGCACTGGAGACACCTCCATTCAATCGCCATAGAACCCAACCTGTGGCCGACCTCAGCCGTTATCGACTGGCTGAATGTCCTTATCAGAATCAAGGGCATCCCGGAACGAAAGAAGAAGCTCGAGGAGGCCGAACAGATTCTGAAATCAAGGCTAAACTTCCAGGGGACAACGCTGGGGTTTTCCACCGAAAAGACCGATGAACTCTGGTGGCTTATGTGCTCGGTGGATGTGAACGCGGTTCGCATGCTGCTGAGTGTACTCGAATTCGATTCTTGGAGGGAGGACATGCCGAGGCTTCTCAAAGGCGCCATGGGAAGACAGAGAAGAGGCAGGTGGAGCACGACAGTGGCAAATGCCTGGGGCGTGCTGGCCCTTGAGAAGTTTTCCGAGAAGTTCGAGGCCGAACCCGTGGAAGGAATAAGCACTGCCGTCTTAAAGGAAAAGAAAAAGGGCCTTGACTGGGTTGAGTTCCCGGAAGGGCAAAGCATTATGTTCCCATGGCCGGAGGAAGAAGAAAAGCTAAATGTCTCCCACGACGGAGGCGGTAGACCCTGGGTCGTTGTCCAGAGCCTGGCTGCAATACCTCTTACAGAGTCTTTTTCAAGTGGATACACCTTCACCAAGGCGTATCTGCCCGTCGAGCGGCAAGAGGCCGGACGGTGGTCGAGGGGAGATGTGGTGAGAGTGAGGATAGAGATAGAAGCTCAGGCAGATAGGACATGGGTCGTGGTGAGCGATCCGATCCCCGCGGGCGCGACTATCATCGGGACAGGGCTCGGAAGAGACTCACGGCTTCTCACACGGGGGGAAAAGAGCCCCGGGTGGAGATGGTGGGGCGTGTGGCCAGCATTCAAGGAGCGCTCCTTCGAGGCATTCAGGGCATACTATGAGTATGTGCCGAAGGGGGAATGGACCGTTGAGTATACCATGAGGCTCAATACCGAAGGGATCTTTAAGTTGCCTGAAACCAGGGTCGAAGCCCTCTATTCGCCTGAAATGTTCGGAGAAGTACCCAACGAGGAGTTTCGTATATTCCCATAACTAAAGGACACGGTTCAGGAAGATGAAAGAGCTTCGAGGAAATGCGCTTTTGATGAAAGCACTAAAGTTGGCTATTTTATTTTTAGTGCTCGCAGTTCTGGGCTCTCTTTACTACATCACAACAATTTCGGTAAGTTCTGTCCCCGATTTCAGAGAGGTGCGGGAGGCGTACAGAAAATCCGATGCGGTGTTGCTCGATAGGCACGGTGAGGTAATCCACGAACTCAGGGTTGACTTCCACGGCAGAAGGCTCGATTGGGAACCCATTGGAGACATTTCCCCCGCACTCATCAGGGCTGTGATCCGCTCAGAGGACAGGAGATTTTACCGGCACCACGGGGTTGACTGGAAGGCCCTCAGCGCAGCCCTTATAAGTAACTTATTTCCCCGCCGCACAAGGGGGGCGAGCACCATAACCATGCAGCTTGCCTCTTTGCTTGATGGAGATCTGAGACCGATAGGTGCAAGAAGAACCGTCTTACAGAAATGGAAGCAGATACGAACTGCTCAGGCAATCGAAAAGAGATGGTCGAAGGATGAGATTCTCGAGGCGTACCTCAATCTGTTGAGTTTCAGGGGGGAGCTTGTAGGTATTTCAGCCGCGTCCAGAGGCCTTTTCGGCAAAGAAGCGGGGGGCCTCAATGACGTGGAGTCGCTGGTGCTTGCATCCCTTATCCGCTCACCGAATGCGCCGGTGGATAACGTAATCAGAAGAGCGTGCAAGCTCTCCTCCTCGGAAGGCTTAGCCTTTGCGTGTAAAGACATAGAGCACCTCGCCAGGGAGCGACTTGGCAAACCCTATGTCATCAGGCAGCGGGCCTCTCTGGCACCGCACGTTGCCAGAGCTCTTCTCAAAGACGGCGGTGCGAAAGTGGTCTCAACGCTCGATGCTGGACTCCAGAGGTCCGCCTCCGAGGTATTACGTTATTATATAGGAGATCTCAGAGGGCAGAATGTCCATGACGGCGCGGTGCTCGTTGTGGACAATGCAACCGGTGAGGTGCTAGCCTATGTTGCAAACACCGGAAATTTTGCACCGTATGTTGACGGAATTCAGGCAAAAAGACAGGCGGGCTCCACGCTGAAGCCTTTCTTATATGGTCTTGCCTTCGAAAGACATTTGCTCACTCCGGCATCGCTCCTTGAGGACGAACCCTTTGACGTGCCCACCCCGCAAGGTATCTACAGTCCCGAAAACTATGACAACGATTTCAGAGGCCTGGTCACCGCGCGGGTGGCCCTTGCCTCCTCGATTAATATTCCGGCGGTGAGGACACTTTCGCTCATCGGGTTGGACTCGTTCATTCGGAAATTAGGAAAGCTTGGCTTCAATGAACTACGTGATGGTGATTTCTATGGACTTTCCCTCGCGCTCGGCACCGCGGATGTGAGCCTCTGGGAACTCGTCAATGCATACAGGACACTGGCAAACGGGGGATTGTGGAGTAAAGTCACAATCACGTTTAACGGGATAGATTCGAAACGACGTGTCTTTTCCGAGGAGGTAGCCTTCATTGTCTCAAGTATCCTTTCCGACAGAGAGGCGCGGAGTGCAACGTTCAGCCTCGAAAATCCTCTCTCCACGAGGTTCTGGACTGCAGTAAAGACCGGCACGAGCAAGGACATGAGGGACAACTGGTGTGTGGGGTACTCGAAGAGGTATACCGTAGGGGTCTGGATTGGGAATTTCTCGGGCGAGCCCATGTGGAATGTAAGCGGAATGACAGGGGCTGCACCTATCTGGTTCGAGGTAATGAACTACCTTCACAGGGAGAGCGTGAGCAAGCCCCCGAAACCACCGGCCGGCGTGGTTTCAAAACTTGTGCTTTTCTCCGGCTCGGGCGCAAAGAAAAAGGAGTTTTTTATCAAAGGCGTGGAGTCTAACGTCATTAAGAGAAGCACGTCTGTGGAGAGTGCAAAGATACTCTATCCACCGCCCGATGCAATAATAGCCCTGGATCCTGACATCCCTTCAGGGCATCAGAAGTTACTCTTTGAATCGACAATTGAAAAAACGGAGTTAGTCTGGATGTTAGACGCTGTGCCGGTGGGATACGGGAGTGTTCTCCCGTGGTTTCCGGTGAGGGGATTTCACACCTTGGCACTCCTTGACCGTGATGAAAATATTCTTGATGAGGTAACCTTTCATGTTCGATAAAGATAAGGTAAGACTTTCCGGTTGAACCTGCATAGCAAATTTTTAGTGATTGTTGAAGCTTGAAAACTGAATTTTGAGGTGTACCCCATTGTCAAGATAAAAAATGGATCTTTTTAAGATGGAAACCGGCCGTCACTGGATTACCGTTAAGGCGTTAATTCCCTTTCTGTCTCCAGCATATATGCCCCATCATTATATACCTGGTGTTGTGTTCTGTGTTTGAAGGACTGGTGAAATCGCTACTCATTGTAAAATCTGAAATAATCCCGTAATCCACTAACAGCCTTTTTAACAGCATCATAGTACTTCCGGCAGACTTCCTCATGCTTGACAATTCTCCACAAGCGTTCGATAAAGATGTTGCCAAAGCCCCGATCCCGGCCATCCATGCTGATTCGTATCCCTTCGGACTCCAAGCGTCCTGTGAAGGCCTGGCTGGTAAACTGGACGCCCTGGTCTGAGTCAAATATATCTGGCCATCCTCTTCACAGCGCTCTCTCCAAAGCCTCCAGGGGGCTCGAAGGGGGATTTTCTCTTGACTTTAAAATGAGACTTGCCTACCATCCTGAAAAATAGGATAGAAACTCAAATACGACTGAATCGACAAGAGGTTGAAAACATTTTTCATGAGAGAATGCTATGTCCAAATTTGTAATCCTATCCCCATTTAAATTTTACAATTATCCATAGTAATTGAACTAAAAAAATTAATATCGCAGTTATTATGACACTGTCAGTCCCAGAGGAAATTTAAAGACAAAGGAGAAATTTATGGCTAAAATTATTGATTTGACCCTAACTCTTGGCGAAGAAGCTACTGTTGGTCCAGGCCATCCTCCTGTAATTCTGGCGCCGATGCACATCCATGACGAACATGGAAGATCCAATACCCGAATGATTTTCAGTATCCATACGGGTACACATGTGGATGTGCCCTATCACTTTTTTTCTGATGGTCTAACCGTGGATAAATTTCCCCTGGAAAGGCTTATGGGGACGGCTGTCAAAATAGATATCAGATACGCAGACGCGGGATGTCTTCGCTCTCGCTTCCCAATGACAGAACAGATGCAAAGTTATGTAAAAAATGATATCCAATAGTTTGTACTAGATCTGATGAAGCTAAAGAAAGCTCGTCCATTCAAAGGGAGGCAGTAATGAAAATCACGAAAGTGGAAGTTTATCCAATTTTGATTCCCTATATGCGCAAGTATGAGATGGCGGTGGGAAGTGCCGAGATGGGGCAGAGAGTCATTATCAAAGTTTTTACTGATGAGGGCATCGTTGGGTTTGGCGAAGCCTCAGTGGTCATCCCTGATCGAACCGGAGAAAACATTGAGACTATCACCTTTGCCCTGAAGAAGTATTTCGCTCCACTGATGATCGGCGAGGATCCATTTAATATTCAGGGTGTCATGCGCAAGTTGGATCAGATTGTTTGGAGCCGCTACGGTTTCTTGTACTCCAAGGCGGCCATCGACATTGCCCTTCATGATATCATGGGAAAAGTGGCCGGGCAGCCCATTTACAACCTGCTGGGTGGACTCTTCCGCCGAACCATCGGAGTCAGCAGAAGCCTGCCCATCACCTCTCCAGAAGAGACCGCCCAAAATGCTTTGAGGCTCAAGGAACAAGGTTACAAGCAGATCACCGTAAAGGTCGGTTTCGACCCCGATCTGGACGTGAAGCGCGTGGCCGCAGTTAGAAAAGTAGTGGGGGATGACTTTCCAGTGGAAGTGGACCCGAATCAGGGCTATCGGGTGCCAGTCGCCATACCTACACTGCGGAAGATGGAAGCTTTTGGCATTTTGAATATCGAGCAGCCGTGTCCTTGGTGGGATTTGGATGGAATGGCTGAGGTGGCTCGCGCCCTGGACACACCTGTTACCGCCGATGAGAGTGTGTTGACTCCTATTGATACGATGCGGGTGATCGAGAAGCGAGCGGCGGATGCCATCACCATCAAGTTAGCCAAATCTGGGGGTTTTCTCGAATCCCGGAAAATCGCTATCCTTACCGATCTCGCCGGCATATGCTGCAACATGGGCTCCCAACATCCAGCCGGAGTGGGCACTGCCGCCATTTTACAGTTTGCCGCAGCAACACCGGAAGTGATTGAGCCTATTGGCTACGGCGTCCCCGCAGAGCGCTTCATAGATGATATCTTAGTGGAACCGCTGCAGATGAAGAACGGAACTGTGGAAGTCCCGGATAAGCCTGGCCTTGGTGTGGAGATTGATGATAAGAAACTCCAAAAATATGCGACCAAGATCAGTATTGATTAGTCTCGTAGGGTGGGCTGTGCTCACCATTATAATTCATGTATAACCCAACGCTTTTTTGGTGGGCACAGCCCACTCTACAATTATATGTCCATCTCATTATGGAGGGGAGAACATGGCACAAGAGATTCGGATTATGGAGTTGATGCGGGCGGCTAAGTGGCACGCTGAACACAACATCAAGAAGGGCGATCAGGTAGTTGTCATTACATCGACTCCTGTTCAGAAAGAAATACCAATGGCCTTTGCAAGTGCGGCCTTTGCCCAGGGTGCGGAGGTAGTAACAGCAGTGATGCGCCCTCCCAAGGTGGCTGGCGAACAGCCTCCTGAGACCATCCGTGCGCTGATGAAGGCGGCTGATGCAGCTATCACCGCCTCCTCGGAGACATTGAGCTTTTCCGATGCAATGATCGATTGTATCAAGTCTGGAGGTAGGCATCTTTCCGTCCCAGGGGCATCTCTTGAGACCTTCATGCACGGGATCGTTGAGGTCTATTCGGATGAAAAGGAGTTCCAAAAAATGCGGGGGATCACCCGCAAATACGCTGATGCACTTACTAAGGCAAGCGAAGTGAGAATCACCTCCCCTGGAGGAACTGATATCCGAGGAAGCATCAAGGGGAGGCTGCCTCTTCCCAGTTACGGTATTGCGGAGGAGACATACAATCATACCTCCTTTCCCACCGGAGAGGTAATGATTGCACCCCTGGAGGGCACAGGGCAAGGCAAGGTTGTGATCGACATCAGTATGAGCTACGTGGGCAAGGTCAACCAGCCCGTGACCATCTATTTTGAGGGCGGGAAAGCGGTAAGATTTGAAGGAGGCGACCAGGCCAATGCCCTTCGGGGACTGGTGGAACGATTGGGGAAAGATGCCGATAATTTAGCAGAGTTCGGTTTCGGTACCAATCATTTCGGTGTAATAACCGGCAATAAAAACCAGGACAAGAAAATCCGCGGCACCGCCCACGTGGCCCTGGGCAATAACTACGCATTCGGGGGCCGGCTGGTGGAAGGAATCGGGGGCGAGGTGAAGACTCCCTGCCATCTGGACGGGGTTATGGGCAGCGTGACAGTTTACTTTGATGGGGAGAAAGTTATCGATGACGGTCGGCTTCTTCTTTGATATGGGTATTGAGAGTTGCCCTCTGTTTACTTTTTAGGTTGAGAAAGAGAGCAGTAAGGATTGAATGAGGAGATAGTAAAAATCCTCTTCATTTGGGATTCATTCCTTTCAGTTCCAGGCCTGTCAAGTAGCCTGGACTTCGTCGGTTGAGCTATACCACGATATATGGAGAGGGGTGACGATAGATGGAACTAACAAAGAAAGTAAAACAAATAGCCCTGTCCAGGGGAGCTGACTTGGTCGGTATAGCCGCGGTTGAGCCTATTAATGCGAGCGCCCTCAATAATCATCGACCCGTGGATCACTTGCCCGAGGCCAGGTCTGTTCTTGTGATTGGATGCAGAATACCTACCACGACCATAGATGGGCTACCTAAAACCCGGCTTTTTTACACCAAGCAATTTTTCATTTTAAATGGGAAGCTCAACTCCATCACCTATGAATTTTCTCTTTTCTTGGAGAATGAAGGTTTTATGGCCCTGGCTGTTCCCCCTGATCAACCATATAACCTGATGGAATTGGCGGGGCTAATCTCTCACAAGCACTCTGCCGAGTTAGCTGGACTGGGCCATTTTGGCATAAGCAATTTGCTTATAACTCCCCATTACGGCTCCAGGGTTTGGCTGACAACTATTATCACTGACGCTCCCTTGGAGCCCGATACCCCATATGCCCGCAATATCTGTCAGGAGGTGATGCACATTTGCAAGGCTGCCTGCGTCTCTAACTGCCCGGCAGGAGCGCTCTCGCATGACGGATCCATCATTAAGGAGAAGTGCGCTATCTACATGTGGAACTTGCCAAAGTATGGACGGGACGAGGTGAGATCCATCAGATGTGGGCTTTGCATCAAGAATTGTCCGGTAGGTTCAACCGTGAAGCTGCCGGAGTGAAGGAGGTGATGTAAAGCGTAATTGAGAGACAACCGATGGTCAAAACAAACCCAGCAGAAAAAGGAGATCTTTTATGAAAACCAAGGCTTTTGTATGTCTAGTATTGGTGTCTTTGATCTTGGCTGCCTCTGTGCCGGCAAGTGCCAAGTACCCGACGAAATCCGTAACCTTAATTGCCTGGGCATCCGCCGGGTCATCTTCCGACATCTGCGCCCGGACATTGGCCAAGGTGAGCGAGAAGTTCCTGGGCCAATCCATTGTGGTACTCAACAAGAGAGGCGGTGCTGGCCTGGTGGCCATGAAGTACCTCCTCTCCAAGCCGGCCGACGGCTATACCATCCTTCTCAACACCAAGACCTTTGTCACCACCCTGAACCGCAAAGGTGTGACCATTCATCCCGAACAGTTCGAATACATCTGCCGCGTCCAGTACGACCCAAACCTGCTTAGCGTAGGGCCGGCAAGTCCGGTGAAGGATTTCAAGGGCTTTCTGGATTACGCCAAGAAAAATCCGGAAAAGCTCCGCATCTCGGGCTACCAGGCAGGAGGATACCACCACAGCGTGATGTACAGAATCCAGAAGAAGGCGGGCATAAGGGTGAAGTGGGTGCCCTATCCAGGCTCAGGCGATGCAGCGGTGGCGGCCATGGGGGGCCACGTGGATGGGACCCTCTCGAATCCCACCCCTCAACTGGGTGGCATCGAGTCAGATAAGCTGAAACCCATTGTTAACACCTCCGGGAAAAGGCTGGCCAAGTTCCCCGATGTTCCCACACTCAAGGAGGCGGGAGTGGACCTGGAGGAGTTCCAGTTCCGTGGTTTAGTGGCCAAAAAGGGGACTCCCAAGGAGATCATCTCAATGCTGATGAATGCCTTTAAGAATGGAACTGAAACCGATGAGTGGGAAGCCTTCATCAAAAAGGTGCAGCAACCTTACGGCTACATGGATGGTCCGGAATACGAGAAGTTGGTGTTGGAAGAGTTTGACGCTTACAAAGAAATCGTAGAGGCGATGGGCAAGTTTAAAAAGAAGTAAAAATAACCCTTAACTGTAACAGCGGGATAGAATTGGTAGGTCTGGGCCTATTGCCTTTGCCAGGATTAAGTTGGGCTTTTTCCTGAAAAGTAAAGCCATGGCGATAGGGGCCCTGACTTACCAAATGATGATACACACCAGGTAGTAGGGGCGTGATTAATCACGCCCCCTGCCATCAGGTAAGAGGCTGAAGCGGAAGGATTATTATGCGCATCCAGTCCGAAACTATTATATCAGTTCTCTTGATTGCAGGGGCGGTCTTCTTGCTCTGGGTAGCACGGGATTATCCCGGTTCATGGGAGGGGATTCCCGGCCCTGCATTTCTACCCAGGCTGACCCTCTACATGTTGATTAGCCTTTGTATTTTACTCCTTGCGCAGGTGGTCCGGGGCAAGTATCAGGAGCGACAGAGCTTCGGACGAATGGCCCTGGTAGGGATATCGGTAGCAGTTTCATTCCTTTATCTTTACCTGGCCCCCAGGGTTCACTATTTTTATGCCACACCAATATTCCTGGTGGTGATGATGAGGTTGTTAGACACCCGGAGCTGGAAGAGGATCATCATAGTCACGGCAGGCTTTACCCTTTTTGTTTTTCTTTTCTTTTATAAAAAGCTTGGGGTTCCGCTGCCTTGATCTGAGCAAGAACAGCTCTCGACAATTAAATTTTCTTTTTAACTGGGAGAGTCCAAAGTCTTGGAAAACTTCCTTATCGGTATCGAGATCGCTTTCACCATAAAGAGCTTCATCGCTGTGGGAGCCGGTGTGTTGATGGGTATCTTCGTGGGGGCCATGCCGGGGTTGAACGCCGCCACAGGGGTGGCGCTTCTTCTTCCCTTCACCTTCGGCATGGACGCCGCCACCGCCATGATAATGCTCTGTGCTCTATACACCGCAGCCGAATACGGCGGTTCCATCACCGCTATCGCCATCGGCACCCCTGGCACCCCGGCGGCGGTGGCCACCACCTTCGACGGCTATCCCCTGACCAAGAAGGGGATGCCGGGCAAGGCCCTGGGGACCTCCATCATTGCCTCCACCTTCGGGGGCGTATTTTCCGCCATCTGCCTGATTGTTTTGTCCGTCCCGCTGGTAAACTTCGCCCTGAAGTTTGGCCCCCCAGAATACTTTGCACTGGGGATATTCGGGCTTACCATCGTCTCCAGTCTTGTGGGAAGAAGCGTTATCAAGGGCTTCATAGCCACCATGATCGGGCTGATGCTCAATATGATAGGTGATGACGTTATGACGGGTTACTCCCGTTATCTTTTCGGTGTGGACAGACTCTTTGAGGGCATCCCCCTTGTGCCTGTGCTCATCGGGCTCTTTGCCATCTCAGAGGTTTTCACCGTCATAGAGGAACTCTCTCCCGTCCAGCTTTTACGGGAGAGGATCTCCTCGGCGCTGCCCACCCGGCAGGAGATCCGTAAGATGTCCGGAGTTATCTTCCGATCAGCCATCATCGGCACCATCATCGGGGTGGTGCCGGGGGCTGGTGCTTCGGTGGCCAATCTTGTGGCCTATACAGAGGCCAAGCGTGCCTCTAAGGAGCCGGAGAAGTTCGGCAGCGGCGTCCTCGAAGGGGTGGCAGCACCCGAGTCGGCCAATAACGCAACCGTGGGAGGGGCGCTGATCCCGCTCCTAACCCTGGGGGTTCCCGGCTCGGGCACCACAGCGGTCCTTCTGGGCGGGCTGATGCTCCATGGGCTGATCCCTGGGCCCCAGCTCTTTTCCAGGAACCCCGATGTGATCTATGGTCTTTTTGTCAGCCTGTTCATCACTAACTTCATCATGCTTCTGGCCGGCCTGCTGGGTACCAAGCTCTGGACCCAGGTGACAGCGACACCGAAGGGCATTTTAATGACACTAATCCTGGCCATCGCCTTCATTGGCTCTTATGGGATCGACAACTCCATGTTTGACGTCTGGGTGATGCTCATTACCGGGTTGATGGGCTATCTCATGCGGCGCTTCAGCTTTCCCGTCCCTCCGGTGGTGATCGCCATGGTTCTGGGGAGGATGGTGGAAACAAATCTGCGGCGCTCATTGCTCCTTTCGGAGGGGAGCTATAAAATTTTCTTTGCCAGCCCCATCAGCGTGGGACTTTTAATTCTGGCGCTGTTTTCTTTTTCATGGCCCTTCATTCGGGAATATCGGAGGAAAAAGCGGCTAGAAAAATTTTAAACATAGCAAACCGGACAATTGGCAGCAAGTTATTCTGTTAATTTCGCTGAAGAATTTTATAAAAGGTGCGTAATGGAAGAATTAACTAAAAGGGTTAAGGAATATGTCTTATCGGAAGGTTGTGACCTGGTGAAAATAGGCCCCATCGAGCGCTTTGATTCTGCTCCCAGTGGCTATCATCCTAGGGATCTTCTGCCGGAGGCTCAATCAGTCATCGTATTTGCAGCCCGTCAGATCGATGGTGTGGTAGATCATCTGCCTGAGAGCCGCAGCGAATATACCATCAACTTTTTTATTTCAAGCTGGCTTCTCAACACCACCGCATACAAGTTGAGCAAGTTCCTGGAAAAAGAAGAGCACCTAAGCCGACCAGTCTCTTACGCCTGGTCAGGGGAAGGGGTCTTCCCCGGGGTGCAAAAGTGGGAGTATGGAACCTTTCGAGCGCCTATTAGCTACCAGCACGCAGCCGAGGCTGTGGGGCTGGGCCGCCGCGGGCTCTCCTCGCTTTTGATTACTCCCGAGTTCGGTCCCCGCGTCAGATTGATGGTGGTCCTTACTGAAGCCAAACTCGTTCCCGACCCGATATTGCCCGCCAGGCTCTGTCATCCCGAAAATTGCGGCTACTTTTGTGTCAAGGCATCCCCTGTAAATGCTATTTCACGTACAGACGGGCTTTATCGTCCCCGGTGTGCCAATGCTGCCGTATGGCAGGGCCTGCGCTGTGGGATCTGCATGAAGTCCTGCCCTGCGCCGGCTTTCCTCCGAGAATGGAGCAAAAGTCCTGAAAACCAGATCCCATGGCCGCCCATTTGGCCAATAACCAAACCCTTTGGCGTTGACTAAAAAATATTTAATCCTATTTTTTTAAATGGGTGAAGAGGAATTTTAGCTGAATCCTTCCGCTTCCTGGCGGGTTAATGGAGGTCAACCAATCATAAAGAATCTGAGATATCTCGCGTTTGCTGCTTTTTCTCGGTGGGCACGGACGCATTACTCCGCGAAATGCTCTCCTAAAAGGTGAAATGATCAGATTCAGTGCCCGAATTCTCCCGATCTGTCATGATAAGTGTCAAGATGATCCGAACGCTTCCAATCGATGGACCATTCCAGGTTTATCCATGATGATCTGCGGGTAGATGCCCATCTCTTTAAGTCGTCTTTTCAAAGGATCAATTCTGCCCATCTCGAAGGTGTACTGGATGGCGGGGAAGAGCACCTTGGGTTTGAGGTCGCGGACGATGCGAGCCCCATGTTCCGCCGCCTCCTCGTGGGTCGAGTCCTGGTGCATTCTTCCCTGCAACGGTATCATACCAATGTCAATCTCAAACATACGGCCCACCTTCTCGAATACTTCCGAGTGGATGCAGTCGCCCAGCAGGCAGATGCAGTAGCCCTTTCCGCATACCACAAAGCCACCATTCCGCGTCTTCACAGCGCCCCCCCACTTTTGGACGTGCTCGATAAGCCTGGGCGTCAGCTCGGGGTGAACGGCTTCGAAAAGGTAGACCTCCAGGCCGTCGATATGTCGAGTCTCATCATATTTCAAGGGAATGACGCGATCCGGCGATAGTTGATTATTATCCAAAATGAAATTGCACAGATCCTCAGGCCCCACAAAATAGGCCCCCGTCCGCTGAGTAATCTCCACGCTGTTGATGAAGTGTCCCGGGTCTCCGTGGGTCGTAAAGACAAAGTCGGCTTTTTCCTGGATGTCCTCGGTCCTGATGGGCGAGCCTGGATTCTTGTTGACCGATGGATCAAACCAGATTACGTGCTCATCGCTAACCACTCGAAAGGCGGTGTTATCGTACCAGGTAATTTCCAGTGTCATATGAAACCTCCTTTTCCAACGGAATACAGCTGATGAGGTCTTTTGCGGGCGTGGATCGTCCTCCCAATTGAATTGATAGAGTTGCGGTATGCGGTACTATTATTCACCCGAGCGGGCTACATGGGCCACTCCCCTGCTTCTGGCTATTTTCCTGATCAGAACCGGCAGAAAGATTGCCCCCATTGTAGCCAACAATATTGCTAAGCTAATGGGTCGAAGAAATAGGGCCAGCCCACCGATCTTGAGGCTCCAGATCAGGTTCTTCTCGGCAATAGGCCCCAGAATGACGGCCAGGACTAAGGCCGGCGGCGAATACCCGTTGCGCTTCATCACAAGACCCAGCAGCCCGAAGAAAAAGACCAGCACCATATCGAACACAAAGCCACGCCACGCCAGCCCTCCCACCAGGCAGAAAAGCCCCATGATGGGAGCCAGAATCCGCGTCGGCACATAAGCCACTAGCGGAAGGAACCGCATCACCACCAGCCCAACCAGGAACATCAGCACATTGCTCACAAACAGTGAGAAAAAGATGGCATACGCCTCCTGTTGAAAGTTCATGAAGAGGCTGGGCCCCGGCTGGATGCCGTTGATCATCAGAGCTGCCATGACCACCAGCGTGGTGCCGCTGCCGGGGATGCCCAGGGTCATGGTGGGTATCAGTGCCCCTCCTGTAACGCCGTTGTTGCAAGTATCGGTGGAGACAAGACCCTCGTAGTGTCCTGTGCCGAACTTCTCCGGTGTCTTGGACCATGCCCTTGCCTGTCCATAGCTGATCCAGGTTGCCACAGCCGCCCCCACGCCAGGCACCAATCCCACCAGAACCCCTATGATGGCTGATCGGAGCATCGTCAGCTTGTAGCGCAGAGATTCCCGCATTCCGTGGAACAGCGATGCGTAGCCCCTGAAGCGAAAAACTGTATGGTCGGAAATGATATACTCTTCCTGCACCAAGGAGAGAACTTCAGAAAACCCGAAGGCTCCCAAAAGCATGGGAATCAGCGGAAACCCTTCAGCCAGCTCGTAAAATCCGAATGTGGAGCGCATCCTTCCCAGCTCCATCTCGGTGCCGATGGTGGCCAATAAAAGCCCCAGAAGGGATGAGACCATGCCTTTGGCTATGCTCCTGCCCGTTAGGGAGCCCACGGCGGACATCCCGAAGATGGCCATGGCGCAGATCTCGGCAGGTCCGAACTTCAGCGCGTAAACACCAATTATGGGCCCCAGCAGGATGCATATGATGGAGCCCGACAGCCCTCCCATTGTGGATGAAAAAAGGGAGCATCCCAGCGCCTCGCCGGCCCTCCCCTGCCTGGTTAGAACAAATCCTTCCAGCGTAGTGGGAGCGTTGGACGGGGTTCCGGGGATATTGACAAGGATGGCGGGGATGGAGCCGGCGGTTTGCGATCCGCAAAAAACAGCCATCATAAAAATGACAGCCTGCATGGGCCCAAGATAAACCGTGAAAGGAAGGACCATGGCCAGGAAATTGGTGTCGTTGAATCCCGGGATGGCCCCCACGAGGAAGCCCGAGACCAACCCCGCCACCAGCCAGATCAGCACCCTGGGCTGGAACAGCAGAGAGAGGGCGCCGTCAATCATATCAGCGCTGGGGATGAATTCCATGGAATTGACCTACAACTCCCAGCTTATGAAAGGAAGGGGAAGCCTGGGAACGGGCATTTGAAGAAAATTGATCATCACCAGGTGCAAAATGATTATGATCACCAGAGAAATGACTGTGATCACCCAGGACCGGCGGGTTCCCAGGGCCCAGAGGAGTATCATCAGGTACAAGAAATTGGACAGCGTGAATCCTAGGTGTTCAATGGCTGCAAGGTAACATATGGTTGTGCCGGTTATGACGAGGGGCTTGAAACCCTTGTGCAGCAAAGCCAGAATCCCCGCACCGGAAGTATCTTTTGCCCCTTCCTGCCGCCAACTACCCGCCAGGCCTTCAATCATTACACCCGCCGTGCAGATAAGCAGCGAGACCATAACGATATATGGCCATAATATCACTACCCGCGGAGCGCCCCACACCTGACTGATATAAGATATAGAGAAAAGAAATACTAAAATGGGAACAAGAAGCTCCTCCCGCCTGATCCCTTCCAGGGGTTTTTTCCTTTTTTCGGCACTGCGCATTTGATAGCGGCTCTTCATGACTGCCCGGGGAGTGAGAGGAGCACTTAAAGAGGCTATGTTCAAGGGACCTCAGTTCAGCCCTCCTTCAGGCAAGCTTCAATGCTCCGATCACCCCCCGGGTCGAATACCGTCACCTTTTCATCAAGTATCCATATTTCTTGAAGACCGCATCGTAGTCTTCAACAAACTTCTCGCATTTCTCAGGAGACCAGTACTCCAGGAAGGGGGTTAGCCCAGATTTTTCGCCCAGCTTCTTGATTTCCTCTGATTTAACGGTCTCGCGGAACGTGTCCACAAGGAACTTATAGCGGTCAGGATAGCGCTTGACCACAGCCTTGGGACAGAAGAACGCGAAGGCATCCTGAGAATTGGGCATATCGAAGTCCAGGGCTTCTTTGGCAGGCTTAACGCCCTTCCAGAGGTGAGGAACCGGATTGGTATCCTGGAATACAACCAGGCCCCTCACTATCTCGGCCACATTCAGAGCACTGAACATAGGACCGCAGCAGGCATCCACGTGTTTGCCGGCAAGGGCGTTGCGTGCCGCGGAGCCACCGTCAAAGGCAACAACCTGAGCGTTGATTTTGGAGAGCTTGATGAAGATATTGGCAGCCAGAGTGTTGTTAGCATTGGGGTGAGAGGTGGAAATCTTCAGCGGACTCTTGGCCTTGCGGCCGGCTTCGATAAACTCCCTCGCGGTCTTCCAGGGCGCATCTTTTTGTACCATGAGCTGGTTGGGGTCAATGATCAAGGTACCGATAAAGGCCAGATCCTTCCAGCCGAACTTGGGTTTCTGAATTTCCATGGCCAGGTAAAGCATGGAAATGGAGGTTATGGACGTGGCGTAGCCGTCTGTAATGGTGAGCATCTTGTTGAAACCAATCAGCGTGGAGCCTCCTGGCAAATAGGAAAATTTTATAGGAACCCCCAGCTTCTTCTCCCACGCCATTGCGGCAATGCGGGAGCTGCGATCGAACCCTCCGCCGGCGCGGGCCGGTACGATGTGGTTCAAAGGCTTGGTTGGGAAATCTTTCGGTCGCTCAGCCCCGTATGCCAGCAGAGGCTCCAGAACCATGGCACCACTCAACGCCGCGGCGCCCTTGAGGAATAAGCGCCGAGTAACGTCGAATTCCATCCAGCCATTGTTAATTTCTTTCTTCATCTCCATACCTCCTTTTTTTGAGGTTAATTTTAGGACCAAGCCATGCCCTGAAACATCTCCTTTCAATTTCTAATTTTAAGAATGAAATACATCATTTTCAGCCGTGTCAAAGATTTAGATGAAATTAGTGGCCTCTCGGCAGAGAATAATTGTATTATTAGATTAACCCCATTGTCAATACAAAATTTGATTCAAGATATTTAATTATGGGAGCATGCCCGAACATGTAATCTGAATTATTGTCATTGATTGAAATAGATTTCGTACGTTGTCCTATAGCCCAAGATATGATGCGGCCTTTCCTCCTTGTAAAATCGGAAGTACCTGTCAGGCTCCTTACGGCATCATGGACCGTTCCATAGTTGTTAAGATAAACATCTACTTATTGAACTATTCTACAAAAGCGTTCCATGAAAATGTAGTCCAACTGGCTATAAGCTTCTTAATTTGTTCGCGGTTAGTATAATTGGTGCCAATAGCTTTAATAATATTTGTATCAAATAGGATAAATTTTTTTATTTATAATTTATCAACAGCATCTTGGCTGAAAGTAAATTTTTCTTAATGTTCTTATGTGTAGATATAGATTTTCATTTCATCTTTTGATTATGCCGGTATTTGTGGTGCCCTATTTCCATCTTTTTTTCGTTTAAGTAATACGCTTTTTGCTGATAGACGAATTGAATATAACTCATCCTCCTTTTTAAGATTTTTTTGCCTCTTCACAGCTCTTATTCTTGCGCTCATAATGTGCTAAGGTGTTCCAAGCCCGAGGTTTAAGATCAAGAAGCTTTTCCTGCATCTTGCAGGATAACTTTTCTAATTCTTCGGCATTTTGAAGCAGGCTTTTCGGACAATAAATCGAGAAGATCTTTAAAAAGCTGATGTCCTTTCTCTGAGGGAGATGAAGTCAAAGTATTCTATGTGGTGACATGGGGATGAGTTAAGTCTAATAAACCAGCGCAGCGAATTTCCATAAATTGTGCTTATCGTATCCGAAGATTACGTAGCGTTAGCGGGACAAATTTGGGCGGAGTCGATAGGCACAAAGCCATACAATGTGCCTTTTTGTCCGATCTAAAGGGCCGGCTGCCTCCTCCAGTTCACCATGAAGATCCCAAGGGAGACCAGGGGAAGCCCTACCATCAAGGAAAGAGTAAATTCCTCCTCCAGGAAGATCGCTCCAAACAGCACTCCGAAGGTGGGGGCGAAGAAGGTAAAAGCAGAAAGTCTGCTTACAGCATATTTGTGTATGAGTTTGAACCAGATAAGATAGCTTATGAAGGCTACAATGACCGATTGGTATGTTATCGAGGCGATGATGAATGTATCTATCTTATAGATCCACAGAGGTTCGAGGATGAAGCTAACCGCCAGCAGGATGGGGATAGAGAAGATTAGTTGATAGAGGAAGGTGTTTATGGGTTGGATCTTATCCGCCATGAACCTTTTGATATAGAGGGTTGTGGCTCCCCAAAAAAAGGCCGCCATAATCTCGAATATGTCCCCGAGGATCATAGCTGGTTTTGCAGATTTTGGTTTTCCTTCAAATACTATGAAAACTCCCGTAAAGACAAAAATGAGACCCATAGTTTTTAAGAAGCTCAGCTTATCACCCTTCAAAAAAAAGTGGGCCCCAAGAGCCACCACGAAGGGGCTCAAGTAGACGAAGATCACAGAGCGAGCGGCATCCGTATAAAGCATCCCCAAATAGAGGCAAGCGAACTCCAGACCAAATAGCAGGCCTACCATGAAACCGTGAAACAGCATGATATCTTTGTGGAATAACCTTTCACCACTTCTTAGGCAATAGATTACGCCGCAGAGGGAGGCTATTATGGAGCGGAGCGAGGAGGTGAAGACCGGTGATATCCCTTCATTGGAGTATTTAATGGCGGTGTAGTTCAAGCCCCATAGCAAAGTCAGGCCAAGAAGGGTGAGGATAGCCCTCAGATCCAGATATTCCTTGCTCTCTGCGTAATCCATCCTAAAGATCTCCTGAGGAGTCAGAGTCCTCGGAAGAGCGGAACCCTGCTACGGGAAATTAAACTATTATAGCACAATGGGACGCGAGGGGCCATATTCGTTCCTCGGGTGATCGACAGGGATGGCATCTATTTCTCGTGTCATTCGTACGTGCTCAAAGTTCAGTAGAGTGCGGTGATGGATCCTAGCACACAAAATAGGTCGTGATACGAAGGTTCGGGCCTCTTGAATTAGTTTAATCCATATCTGACTCGCGGACATTTCCCAAATTCTGATCTACAATGCTTATTGTCTAGCCATCCACAATTGGCGTGTGAGCTGAATATGCCCGATATGCAACGCTGTGTGCTCTATGACATGCAGGATAGACCAGCGCACAGATACGGTGCGGGATCGAACTTCTCGGGTCTCGTCCAACTGCGCGGGTTCCAGCGATGTAAAAACATCTTCAGTTTTTTCCCTTGCGGCCTCAAGCATTGCCTCTAACTCAGAGATGCTCTTCCCTTTTGTGACAAATTCGGCGTCTCGGTCACGGTGGATCGGTTGAGCGCCAATCACTTCTTTCATCCAAAAGCTCTCGGATCCAGACAGGTGGGCAGCCATCCCCGCAAGCGAGTTCGTGGCGAGATTGCCTTCTCCTTCGATGGGACGCCAGTCAAGCGCCTCCTGGGGCAATCCTTCCAGCAATCTTTTGACTTGATCGCGCAGTTCGCGCAAAACTTTTAAATAGGCTTCGATTTCTTTTGTCATCTTTATACTCCCTAGAGATTGAGTCCATAATTGTGATTTGTTATGTAGTCTTCATTTTCAAGAAGCTGGTGCGCAACGATGAGCGCCTCATTCATAATCAATAATCTTGATGTCTGCTGCATGTTTTCCTTTCTTATGAACAGGGGAAACTCGGCAATATTTACTGAACACCACGCTTTAACCTGGCGAGGACCTCGATGAGCAAAGCCGTATGGGGCCGATAAGCACAATGGCAAGAGCAGAGACTACAAGAGCAAGGGCGAGGAGCTCGCGCAAGCCTACCGGCTCGGCCAGAATCAGGGCACTGCTGAGAACACCTACAACGGGGATGGCCAGTGTTCCAATCGCGGCCACAGCGGCTGGTAACATTTGAACAACGCTGAACCAAGCGTAATGGCAAAATATCATTGCAACGACGACGGCATATGCCGTCGCCAGCGCCGCCTCGCTGCTCATATTGGAGAGCGCCGAGAAAGGCTCCATGATCAGGGCGCCGATGACAACCGGAATTCCACCTACAATCAATTGCCAGCCGGTGAGAAGCGAGGTGGGCATGGTCCAGTAAAAATACTTTATGGCGACCGTGCCCCCTGCCCAGCAAATTGCTGCAGACAGCATGAACAGGGCTCCCACAGGTGTTGCTCCGACAGCTTTGATCTCAGGACCAATAAGGATTGCTAACCCACCAAGGCCGAGACAAAGCCCCATATAACGCGATAGAGTTAGACGCTCGCCAAGCACCAGGCAGCTCAGAATGGATGTCCAAAGGGGCATGGTGTAGGCGATGATAACTGCTCGACCCGCGTTCATAAAAATGAGCCCATAGGCCGAGGACAGGTGCCAGCCGGTAATATTGAGCAGGGACACGAGCAGGAGGGGCAGGCGCTCCTGGCGCGGAATTCGCAAAGAAAGGCCTTTTGACTTGGCGACTGCAAGGAGACCGAATCCGCCGATCGTTAGACAAAGGGTCCGGAAAGTCCAAGGCTTAATCTCGCCCAAAGCGATCTTCATGGCGGGCCAGTTGAATCCCCAGAATATAGTCATCGCGGTCAACAAAAGAAAGCCATTGAGAGCAAAGGCGTTCCTTGACTCCTCAGTCGCATCCGCTGCAGCCTCACATCCCTCCACCTTCCCGGGTTGATTGAAGGGCCTGAAACGACCCATGGGTGACTGTTGCATATTATATTCCTTCGTGCTCGTTGTAAGAGCTTATAGGGAAATAAAGTACAAGTGAGTAAAGACTAACTCATCCCACGTGAGCAGTCAAGCTCACATTTAAACCTTTAATTATATAAAGGGCTTCTGAGAAGGTGAAAAGGCTGCAAGCTTGCTTACCTGAAGAAAATTGAATAAACAATTTGCATACAAAGCATAGCAGGTTTTTGGAAAGAAAGATTTCGACTCTACTATCTTATGGACAAGGCGCTGACACTCTGGGCACCAATTTATGAGCTAGCTTTTCTTATCTACTAATTGCTCTTTTTGCCTACATAGTAACCAGGGAGTAATCCCGCCTTCGAAAGTACTCCTCGGCCTTCCCAATTGCTGCCATAATATCTTGTTCCTCAATATCTCTCGTTATTGCCATTATTGCCGATCGTGGTATGCCTGCTCTGCATATGTTGTTAACGAAGCAATTCTTCAGATAGTAATGTCTAAAATCCTTGATGTTCTCCTGATTTTTCAGCTTGACCATCTTAATCTTATTCTGACATATTTATCTTAGATCATTAACGGCGCTCAATTAAAGGGCAAAAGCCGATATACTCGACATCGCAGCCCTTATGGGAGTTTTGCTGCAGAGCTCAAACGCATAAGCCGGGAGAATGAAGATGGCCATAGGAATTACTAGTTATGCTTACCGCTGGGCACTCCGAATTGCTCACCTCGATGTATTTGCGCTGCTTGATCGCGCGCATGAGGCTGGATCGGAGGTGGTGCAGATTTGTGACAATCTGCCCCTGGAAAATCTACCGGATAGCATGCTGAGAGATCTCGCTCAGCGCGCTTCTGAATTGGGTTTGACCTTGGAAATGGGAATCAAAGGCAGTCAGCCCGAAAATTTCCGGCGCAATCTGGATATAGTCGAACGACTCAGAGCTCGTTTGCTGCGGGTTGTATTGACCAGGCCAGGATGGGAGCCCTCCTTCGCCGAGTTGGTTGCAATCTTCAAGTCTTTGCTGCCGGATTTGCGCTCTGCAGGCGTGACATTAGCGATCGAGAATCATTTCCACTTGCTTCCGTCTGAACTAGCTGGGCTAATTAAAGCTATTGACGATCCCATAGTGGGCGCCTGCCTGGATCCTGTGAATTCAATAAGCAAGCTAGTCGGCTCGTCCGAAACGGTAGCCATACTGGCCCCTTTAGCTGTTTCAGTCCATGTCAAAGATGCGATTCCTACACCCCAGAATACCGGGTTTTATATATGTGGCTGCCCATTGGGCGAGGGGCTGGTAGATGTACCTGGCATGTTGGCTGCGGTGCGCGCCGCTGAGCACTCGCCAAATATCCTGGTTGAATCCTGGATGGATCGGCTGGACGACGAAGCTGCTACCTTGACCAAGGAAGAGACCTGGGTGCGGCAGGGTATCACATACTTGCGACGCTTATTAGATGATAGATAGGATGTTCGGGTTAACAAACTCGCTGTATTATCAACTTTTTTTTAGGTGGAGTGAAGAACGGACACATTGTTTATCAAGAAGATCGCAGCCTGAAAAAGAAGTTTGAGCTGGCAGCGCAAATTGAAAGACTGGGTGGCTTGGAGCTGTGAAAAGCAGCAGATTTTTGCACTATCGTCCTGCTACATCTCAGCATGCCTCGGAACTTCCGGACGGCCCTCCTTTACTCAGTTCATTATCAATTTACCTTAGCAAGGGTAAAGAAGGCTTGAAGAATTGTCAGATTCCTACGAGATTAAATAAACTAACCCTGAAATAAAATTGAGCGCACAGACATAAAGGTAAAAGGTTGGTTTTCCTTCTTTTGATTTGTCCTTGTTCAGTTGAAAGCTTTGCCTAAATCGAAGATATTTGTTCCGATTTGAGCCTTTATTTGATCAAATAACGTTGCTATGAAACCAAAAAGTTAAGATTGAGAGAAATCAGCTTTGTTTTATCCACTATAAAAGCTGCTTCAAAACAGGAGCGATCTGCTCGGGACGCTCAACAACATGAGCCCCGGCGGCTTTTAACATCTCAATCTTCGCCTTGGCGGAACCTTTGCCGCGCTCTATGATACTGCTGGCGTGGGAGAAGCGCATCCCCGCAGGTGCCCAGGCTCCCGCCACGAAGATGACCAGAGGCTTGGTGAACCGTTTTTTCTGAATGCACTGAGCAGCTTCCTCTTCATGAGGGCCGCCAATCTCACCGAATACTCCCACAGCCTTGGTCTCCTCATCCCGCTCGAAAAGGGGTAATATCTCTCCCATTGATAAACCCGTCACAACCTCGGTACCTACATGAAGTACCGTACTCATCCCTAATCCAGCCTCACGCAGAGCCCAGGGAACTGTCCCTGATTGTCCTCCGCTGCGGGAAATCACGCCCACTGGCCCGGGAATAAAGAGTGTCCTGGCCCACTGGGGCGTGGCCCCCAACCAACCTAAAACGGCTTTTCCAACTGTAACAATACCTATGGCACCGGGCCCAAGCAGTTTGACGCCCGCTCTCCTGGCCACGGCCACCATCTCTAATATATCGTGCAAAGGAACCCTCTCCACTGGAGAGACGATGAACTTAATGCCTGCATCAATGGCTTCAAGAACAGCATCCTTCAAGGCCGGGCCTGGCACGAATATCACGCTGGCATCGATGGGACCATGAGACTCAACAGCCTCCTCGACTGTGTTATAAACCGGGATCCCACCTACTTCTGCCCCGCCCCTGCCAGGCGTGCACCCTGCCACTACATTGGTGCCGTACTCTTTCATATATGCGGCACGAGCTGATCCCTCTCTGCCGGTAATTCCCTGTACGATAACGCTTGTCTTTTCATCTACCAGTATGCCCATAGTGATGTCCTCTTTTAATAAGCTGTAGCGTGCTTTCTGCGATACTCTTCCAAACCGGGCATAGGGGCTTCAATACGGATGGCCCCGTTACCCCTGAACCAACACTCGTACTCACAGGCCAGACATTCAGTCCCCATTCTTTTGAGATCATCCGGGCTGCGGGATACCCCTGGCTTTCCGTCTATAAGTTCCAAAATCCCCCTGTCGAATACCTTGCAAGCTTCCACACAAGCGTGCGTTTTGCATCCTTGACATTTCTCTTCATCAATAATCACTTTTATTGTTCTCTCTTCAAATTCCATGGAAATTACCCCCTATGCGCCGCGTTCTTTGCGATACTCCTCCACAAGAGCCCGCATCCTCTGGGCTATGAAATCCGTATCATAAAAATGCTCTCTCCCGTAAATTTCAATGCGTGCCGGTAGGTCCTTGAGCCCTTCACGGAGGATCTCCAGGGACTCCTTTTCCTTGTTCCCACACAGAAGGAGCACCACCGGGAAACCCGGACGCTGCGGCAATTCCTCCCTCAGTGCTTTAACCAGGCCGTGCGAGTGATGCCATTGCTCCTGATTGGCCATGAGGAATCCACCCAGACAATACCCTTCAATGTTCGGCTGGGAGAGGATAAGCTTGGCGACCCTGTAAACCTTAGCCGCCGTTGGGTTTCCGCTCGTATCGGCATAGTTGGCAATTTTCAACCCTGCCCTGTTCAAGGCATCTACCCCGAGAATAGCGCCACCGCCGCCGATACCGTGATACCCAATATACCCTGGATCTTTGAACTCTGCGGCCATCTGGGCCACATAGCCGGTCCCACGCAAGTCGCCCTCCTCAATCTGCCAGGCGATTTTGTCAAACTCAGTGGGCTCTCTATTCGACTCCCTCGCCACATCTATCCCCATCTCAGGGTGTCTGTAAACTGAGGAGTCGTCAATGGCCGCGCGACAATCAGCAGCCACTATTTTCCCCCCGCGGGTCATCACTAATGGATTGATTTCAATTGTACGACAGTCATACCGGCGGAACACCTCATATAAACCACTGATAACCGAACTAACAGAACCGAGCAGTTTCGAAGGCACACCGGCCTTCCTGGCCAGGTTCATTGCCTGATAAGGCTTGAGTCCCAGAAAGATATCTATAACCGCCTGGGCTATCTTATCCTCGGGCACATCCTCAATCTCCACTCCCCCTTCACAGCTGAACATTACCCGTGGAGCCTGAACATTCATAGATGGATCAACTATGACACCCACATAGAACTCCTTCTCAATATCTAACTTCTCCTCCACCAATATCTTGTTGACTAAAAAATCCTTGACCTGGGCTCCAAAGAGCTCCTCTGCGATCCTCTCAGCCTCTTCCGGGGTATCCGCAAACCTAATAGCTCCAGCCTTTCCCCTGCCTCCTGCCCAGATTTGGGCTTTCAGAGCCACAGCCTTCCCTATTTTTCTGGCAATAGTCCCGGCCTCCACTTTTGTAAAGGCAACGCCCCCATCCGGGATTGAAATCCCTGCTTCTTTCAAAAGCTGTTTGCCTTGATACTCATACAAACGGGCCATTTTCCTCTCCTTTAACAAACGGATTTTCCCTTATTACACCCAATTCTACATAGAAATAAAAAATTACTTAACATAAGGATGCTTTCCCTCCTTCCATTAATGGAATGTCAAAACTTTAACTTTCCTCTATTTCAAGAGCGAAAGGCTTGTCAAGAAAAAAGATATGGTCAGTATGCCAATTCCCACGCCATTGAGCCAGGGATTTTCCATTTGAATTTAACACTTCATGACTCCCGAGGCTAATAATTATACATGGCCTCCCCCGTTTGGACAACTTATTGTGGCCTTAACGGTCAAGCCGGAATCCGCTGGCCACCATGGTGCCATCTCAACGGGGAATAAGGCTTTAATAAGGCTCCGAAGAAGGATTCTGCTTTTCTTGTCTTGAGAAACAGATGGTTCGCCATCATTGACTTTGAACAAATCCTCTGGTAATTTAAATGTATTTAAAGCATTTTTTGGTACTCGGGCAAAGCACTCATGTAAAAATAAATAAATGCAAATAGGATTGGATAACAACAGCCCAATTAATTTTCATGCCTTAAAAACCACTTATGGAAGATTGTGAAACGCCTGAAAGTCTTGTTTTGAGCCAAAGATTTCTCCCACCAAATGGCAGGCAGCGTGAGTTTTGCGGACTTGACCTGGTTGTGAGGAAAAATTCGGTTATTATTAAGCCTAAGATTTATAAACAGAGGCAGGCCATCTCGCATTAAGACCATCTTTCTCGCCAACCGTGCCAGCTCAGGAAAACGGGGAGGATAGGCACGGTAACGACAATAACGGATGATACAGCGGCTTGAGGCTCAGCGAGTTTTAGAGGGACTTGCATTGAAACGGTATAAAATTTTTGTGGATGAAGAATTTTGTAAAGGTTGCGGAATATGTGTCCATTTCTGTCCGAGGGATGCCCTAAAGCTTTCGGAGGAGTTTAATGAGAGAGGCTGTAATGTGCCTATCCCGGCGGACATGGATAGGTGCACCGGATGCCGCATGTGCGAGTTGTTCTGTCCTGATTTTGCAATCGCTATCGCAGAAATAGATGAAAGTGTGGGCGTGTCCGGTTAACGGGGATGAGATGTTAAGTGATGAGTATCATTGAACTTTTAAAGCTCAAGCGAATGAAAAATTCTGAAATCAGGAAGACTTCACGGATTCTGTCTTTTCTCGGAGGTGATAATTGGTGAACAAGAGGGTCAGAACCGGTACATTTTTTATGCAAGGCAACGAGGCATGCGTGGAGGGAGCCATTGCGGCAGGTTGTATGCTGTTTGCAGGTTATCCCATAACGCCAGCCACAGAGATAGCCGAGTTCATGGCCAGGCGTCTCCCCCGGGTTGGTGGTATTTACGTTCAGGGAGAAGATGAGCTGGCCTCTCTTGGAATAGTGGTAGGAGCATCAGCGGGTGGGTGGAAAGCCATGACGGCCACATCAGGCAATGGAATATGCTTGATGCAGGAGGAGATAGGCTATGCGGCCATGGCCGAGATCCCGTGCGTCATTGTGGATGCCCAGAGAGTCGGGCCTGGTACCGGTGCGGCTACCAAAAGCATGCAGGGTGATGTGTATCAGGTGCGATATGGGAGCAATGCGGATTATTCAATAATCGCACTGGCTCCTAGCTCTCCCCAGGAGCTGTTCTACCTTACCATCGAGGCCTTCAATTACTCGGAGGCTTACAGAACCCCTGTGTTCATCTTATCGGATGAGATTGTCAGCCACATGCGTGAAAGGGTAACCATTCCCGAACCCGAGAAGATAACGCTTGTCAACAGAAAAAAGCCCGATGTTGCGCCAGAGAAATTCGTTCCGCTCCGCCCAGATAGCCCTAATGGAGTCCCACCGATGCCCTCATTCGGAGACGGTTACGCGCTTCCGGTTTCAAGTTTCACACGAACAGAGACGGGTAGGCCCTCAACAGACTTCAAGGCCCATGCCAGTCTTGTTCAGAGGCTCTATGATAAGATTGAAAAGAATGTTGACTCGATAGTCAGGATTGAATCAGAGGGTCTTGAAGACGCTGAAGTTGCCATCGTTTCCTATGGAAGCGTAGCGAGGGCAGCAAAAGACGCAATGAGGGGGCTGAGGGCCGAAGGGAGGCGAGTGGCCTTTGTGAGGCTGATAACCCTCTGGCCTTTTCCTGACGAAAGGATTCGGGAAGTTGCAAAGCATGTAAAGGCACTCTTAGTTCCGGAGATGAACCTCGGGAAAATGGTCCGTGAACTGGAAAGGGTTGCAGGGAGGTATGCCGAGGTATTATCAGTCCCCAAACCCGGGGTAGATATACATACACCCTTGGAGATCCAGGAAGCCGTTGGGAGGGTTATTTCATGAGCGGAATAGATGAAAATTTGAAGGATTCACCGGCACATCCCGCTTTGAAGCATTTCAGAAAGGATAGCCCGGGTACCCCGCACCTCTGGTGCCCGGGATGCGGGATCGGTCAGGTGTGGCACTATACCATCAAGGCTATAGAGGAGCTTGGCCTTGATGAAGATAAGGTGCTATGGGTCGGGGGGAGCGGCTGTACAGGCAGAATGTGCACTTACTGGCATAAAGACTTTTTCCACACTTTGCATGGGAGGGCCCTTTCTTTTGCCACAGGAGTGAAGCTGGCAAAGCCCGAGCTTACCGTGCTGGTGCACAGCGGTGACGGCGAGTGTGTTGCTATAGGCGGAAATCACCTTATTCACGCGGCAAGGCGCAACGTAGATGTAACCCTTATTGCTATAAATAACTTCAATTATGGCATGACGGGTGGACAATTCTCACCCACAACCCCCACAGACGTCTACACTGCTACGACTCCATACAAGAATAAAGAGGCACCTTTTAACCTTTCCAACCTTATGAGAGAGGCGGGTGCTACTTATATAGCAAGGTGGACCACGTTCCATGCCAGACAGGTTATTAACGCCATAAAGAAAGGCATCCAGAATAAAGGGTTCAGCTTCATAGAGATACTCTCCCATTGCCCTACTCAGTATGGGCGAAGGAACAAGCTTGGCGATGCAATTGAAATGATGAATTGGCTCAAGGCTGACTCTGTTACGAAGGAAAAAGCCGCAAAGATGTTGCCGGAGGAGATCGAAGGCAAGTTCTTGCTCGGCGAGCTGTATAGCGCCACAAGACCCGAGTTTTCTGAATACATGAGAGGCATTGCAGAGGAGGCCTCCCGGGATGAGGGGAAGTCCCCGCAGGCATAATGCGCCGGTCTTCCTCTGGCTGGAGGCAACCAAGTCGCTGCAAATTAAGCGATGCTGGCGGGGGCAACTGTTGGCCAACGGCCGCCTGAATATTCATTATGGGCCAGGCCATCGGTATTCTTCAGGGAGTAGAGGAGGTGTTGATAGTGGCAAGATATGAAGTTCGTATTGCAGGCTTTGGGGGCCAGGGGGTGGTCTTAAGCGGCATCGTTCTGGGAACCGCGGCAATATACGGGAATAAGTTCAGTACACAGGTGCAATCTTATGGTCCTGAAGCCAGGGGTGGGGCATGCAAGACCGAGGTTGTAATATCAGATGAGGAGATATCTTTCCCCATGGTGACAGCCGCTGATTTCTTCGTCGCCCTCTCTCAAGAGGCCCTGGATAGATACATTACAGATCTTCCGGACGGAGGAACTCTTATAGTAGATGAGGACTTGGTAAAGAACGTACCGAAGCGGAGAGACATTAGGATTTACAAGTTGCCGGTAACCAGGACTGCGGACAAGAAGCTGAAAAACCGGATGTTCACAAATATCGTCATGCTCGGGGCTCTAACGGGACTCACTGGCATTGTTTCCTCGGATGAGATGAAGGAGGCCGTGAAAAACACGGTTCCAAAGGCAACAATTGAGAAAAACCTGGCGGCTCTGGAAGAGGGATTTGCCCTGTCAGAGAGGATAAAATAATGAATGACAGAGCATATAATGTAACCAAAGAAGATTGAGTGATGGTAATGATGCAGCGACTATGATCTGATATTTATCCTTTCTGAGCGTAGTATACTACTATATTGCTACTGTCAGACTGTAGTTAATCACATACAACATTTTCTCTTTTATTAAGGGCAAATTTTCCAGGAAGATCTCCATGCAGTTCTTACAAGGGCATATTTTACTTTGGATTGATCTCGGGTTATCGTATTACTCCATTCAGGCTTCCAGATTCTCCAGAGGGTCGGACATGCCCGTGTAGATCTTCTTCTTCATCGCAGCCGATAAAAGATAAAACTCATCCAAAATTGTTTTATGGAACTGTTCAAAGATCCCATTTGTCTTAGAGTTCTTGGCCTTTATTTTGATGCGCCCAACATAATTGAGGGCTAAAATCAGCTAATATTAATAACGGTCCGCTCGGCCATAGAAATCCCTCCCTCGATCCGTCAGCACCCTCAACAGCCGGATCCCATGTTCCTCAGAAATGAGGATCATTCGTTCATTGAGCAAATCCAAGGCACTTTTTATGAATGATACAGAAAAATTAGGAGCGAGTCGATGATTGAAAAAATTTTCGAAAATTTATACAAAATTGAAATTCCCCTTCCCCGCAATCCCCTGAAAGCCATCAATTCATATGTGATAAAAGCTTCGGAGCGGAATTTGATTATTGACACGGGGATGAATCGAGAAGAGTGTATGAATGCAATGCAGGCTGGTTTGAGGGAACTTGGGGTGGATTTAAGGAAAACAGACTTTTTTATTACCCATTTGCATGCGGACCATCTTGGCCTCGTTTCTAACCTGGCGAAAAATACCTCGAAGATATTCTTCAACCAGCCAGATGCAGATAGAATTGGGGGCGGTTTACGCTGGGATGATATGATTAACTTTGCTAATAATAATGGTTTCCCGGAAGATGAGCTTCGAGCGGCCCTTCATAATCATCCTGGTTACAAATACAGCTCACAAGGGCACTTGACATTTAATATATTGAAAGAAAACAACACCATAAGCATTGGTGACTACCTATTTAAATGCTTGGAAACTCCCGGTCATACCAGGGGTCATATGTGTCTTTATGAGCCTGGCAAGAAGATCTTGGTCTCTGGAGATCATATTCTTAATGACATAACCCCTAACATTCAACTTTGGTCCGATAAAGAGAATCCCCTTGAGGATTATCTGGCAAGCCTTGACAAGGTAAATGAGTTAGATATTGAGCTTGTATTGCCCGGCCATAGAGTCATCTTCAGGAACTGTAAAAAGAGAATTCAGGAGTTGAAAAAGCACCACCAGACCAGGGCTGATGAGGTGTTCTCTATCTTGAAAAACGGCAGCAAGAACGCCTATCAGGTAGCATCGCAAATGAGCTGGGATATTAACTATGACTCTTGGGATCTCTTCCCTGTTTCGCAAAAATGGTTTGCCACAGGAGAGGCGATTGCACATCTGAAATACCTTGAGGAAAAGGGGATGGTACAAAGGGAAAGGCAAGAGCATAAAATAGTATTCTCATTAAGACCCATTTAAACTAACGTGTGGACAGCTACAACAGCAAGGAGGCTCCCTAAATATCATCCACGGCTGCTGTTATTAGTAGATTATGATGTCTAATTTTTTATGCCCCGCCTTGTAAGCGGGGAGCTTCACTCTTTGGATTATTCTGAACATCTATAATCCATCCCTCGTACAATCTAACTTTTAGTTTCGGAAGGCTGTTCAACCGGCGCTTCTATTGCGTCCTTATTCATCAGCTTGTCATCAAGATGTAATTGCCTCGAGTAAAGTAGAAAGTGAGCAGCCCCGAAGGCCAGCAGGATTCCGAAGCCAAGCCATGAATAAACCTCGCTTGGATGAAATATCAAGATCGCGCCCGATAAATAAATTATTCTCTCTGGCCATCCTACCCGGCGCATGAAAAAACTATCGAAAAATATGCTCATCCCGAACATACCGATCAACAGTAAGATATTAAAATGTAATGCTCCAAGTGGATTCTTCGCCAAATTGAGAATCGCCGGTTGATATAAGAAGTAAAATGGGAGGAGGAAACCAGGCAGAGCGAGGCGTATTGCATTAAGCGCTGTTCCGAGATAATTGCCTCCAGATATGCCCACAGCCACCAGCACGCCAATAGCAACGGGGGGCGTAAGCGCGGAAATGATTGCAAAGTAAAAGACGAACATGTGGACTGAGAGCACCGGAAACCCGAACTTGATCAATGCCGGAGCCGACAGCAAGACCGCCAAGAGATATGCTCCAGGGGTAGGCATTCCCATGCCGAAAAACAAGGTGATGACGGCCACAAGTGTGATCAGGATAAGTGCGTTGCCCCCTGCCAGATCCACCATAGCGTAGCTCAGCCGTTGGCCGAAGCCGGTGACGGTGAACATTTCCACGATTATTCCCATGGTACCCAGTACGACGCCCAGTTTGGCCCCCTCTCGAGCGCCATTAACCAGACCCCTGAAAACCTGCCGTCCAAACTCCACTATACCCGCGTGTCCGCTTATTAGCCTCAATAACACTGTGTGGACTAATCCAACTGCTACCAGGCTCATATTGGCATAGAGAACTGCTTTTGCAGGCGTCTCGCCAATCAATATGCGCCAACTCAGAATTATTACAGGGATAAGCAGGTGACCGTGCTCCTTCAAAACATCTTTTCCACGAATGATGCTCTCCTCGTCATCCCGCTTTATCAACGAGAATCCCCTTTTGCGGCTGCGGATCATGACTGCGAATGATAAATTCAAATAGTAGACTATGGCTGGCAGAAACGCCGCGATTACGATTTGAGCATAAGGTATATTGGTCAAACCTGCGATGAGAAACGCGCTCACTCCCATGACAGGTGGCATAATCTGACCCCCTGTGGAAGCCACTGTCTCCACCGCCCCTGCGAAATTTGAGTGATAGCCCCGGCGCTTCATCATGGGAATGGTGAAGGCCCCCGTTATAGCTACATTTGCCGCCGTGGAACCAGAAATCATACCCATCATGCTGCTGGAAATGACTGCGGTCTGAGCCGCTCCCGATCGGAAGCGCAAGTTCACAATGATGCTGATCTTCTCGATAAGTCGTGCACCTCCCACGGCCTGAAGCAATGCTCCAAAAAGGATAAAGTGGACGATCATGGTTGCCGACAAGCCTGTCAGGCTCCCGAGCGTCCCCATGAAGTACGTGCTGCTGTATCCTGTTAACCTGGGATAATCAATGCCAGAGTGAAAAAAGAAACCGCCTAGATATTGGCCAAATAGTGCGTATAAAAGAGTGACCAGTGTCAGTAAAGGGACAACGAAGCCCCACTCGCGCCAAGTCACCACTAAAACTACAGTAACCATGATAGTTCCCACCACCACGTCGCCTGTGGAGGGAACACCGATTCGTTCCACCATATTCTCGTAGTCGACAAAGAAATAGAGAGAAATGACCAGCGAGATCAGGGCCATGCCCACCCAAAACCAGGAGGCCCAAGCCTTATCGATATCTTTTCTATTGATGAAGGAGGCAAAGAATAGGATGGTTGTAGCTAGGCCCAGATGTAAAACCTTGAGTTCATCGATGGAAAAGGGTAGCCTCCACGTGACATATATATGCAGCAGAATCCACGCAACGCAGACGATTTCGAGGAAACGCTCAAACCAGGTTGACTCTGTAGACAAAAATTCAGTTTCGTTTAGCAGCCCCATTCAGTTTCTCCGGAGAATGGCACTCCTAATACTGATGCTATTTGTTCCGCTGCTGTTAAGAGAATTGCCGCCGGGGCTGTCGGGAAACGCCCCGACGGCGAACCATTCAGAGATAATAAGGTGCTCTCACCGTTTCCCGATCATAAGCTCATCCCTCCCGACCCCGTTTTGCTTGAAGTAACGCACGGCTCCTGGATGAACGGGATACCCTGGCAAAAGCCACTTGGTGGAGTTTTCAATTGTAGTAGCATCTGACACCTTGCTTATAGAGTGAAGCTCATCTGCGTGATCAAGCACAGCCTTGCAGAACGAATAAATGATGTCGTCATCCACTGCGGCCGATGAAAGACCGATGCCGCTGAGGCCTGGCGAGGGCATGTCCCTAGTTAAGCCCTTGTAAGCGGTTTTTGGTAAAGTGGATACGATGATCCCTCTGTTGCGTTTGTTGACCCGCTTCATCACCTCCAGGTCTAGCTCCAGGACCTTGTAAGGCTTGCGTGCGGCAAGGTCGATCATGATGGGGTGCTGCTTACCGCCTGGGAAATTCCCCGGGAAGGCCACGATGATCCCATCCACCAGAGCGTTCATGGATGCCCGGAAGGAGAGGTAGTTCTTCTTTAGTTCCTTGAGTATCCCGTACTCCTCCATGATGAACCGATACATGGCCTCGGTTCCGGAGCCTTTCTTGATCAACGAGACCGGTTTTCCCTTCAGATCGTAATACGTGTTCAACCCCGAATCGGCCAAGGCCACCATAGGCAAGCACCAGACTGTCCAGGAGAATACTTGCCACGGCTCCATTTTCTCCTTGTATGGCTTGCTCCCCGACCAAGCTGCCACGATCTCCAGGCCTGTTCCGTGAGCCAGTTCGATCTTCCCCTGATCCAGGAGCATAACGTCCTCAGTGCTACCCCCGGTTGATAGCGAAGAGGCCTTCAGGTTGGGAGCATATTTGTTTGCAAGAAAAGAACAAGCCTCCCAGTGAATATAACCTGAGCTACCAAGGGATGCTGAGCCTAATCGGAAGAGCTTTTTCTCAGCCATTGCCGTCCCGGGCAGCAACAGGCAGGTGGCCACCAACAGACAAACAATCTTTCCAAACCTTTGAGTTCCTTTGATCATATCTTCCCTCCTTCCTTAAGATGGCAAGGATCTGTTCCCTGCCGGGATTAGGTTAGTGGATCTCGAATCCTGTCCAATGGTTGCTACTTTTGACTAACTTCATGCAGCACCTCCTTTTTGTGCGGCATCAGCTCGGTCGACGATTGCCTTGAGTTCCTTTGTAAGTTTCTCAGGCATGAGCTCCGGGTGATGTTCCGCAAGTATTTTGCGGACTTTTTCTTGCACTCTGTCTTCAAGCCGTGATGAGCCTTTTGCCTTCCATGACTCGTAATCAAGGCGATCCATAAGAACGGGGGCCCAGTGCTCAGTCCGGAAATGCTGGAAAGTGTGATCACAACTGAGGAACTGCCCACCAGGTCCAACATGATGGATTACGTCTACGCCCAGGGTTTCTGGGTCTACCGAGATTCCCCTCCCGATGCGTTTGATCATGGCTATGATCTCGTCACACAACACCAGCATCTCGAATGAGCCATTTAACCCGCTGTCTAGGTACCCGACGTCATGGATAAGGCTGGCTCCGGAGATCATGGCTGTAAGAAGGGATGTGGCGGCTTCGGCGGCCGCTTGCGCATCCACCACCTTGGCGTCTGAGCAGCCTCCCGTAGAGAACATGGGGAGACCCAGCCAGCGAGAGATGTCGGTACTGGCGGCTGAGGCCAGGCTGAGTTCAGGCGCACCATAAGAGTATGTGGAAGTCCGCATGTCCATGATTGTTTGTACACCTCCCACGATAATGGGCGTCCCGGGGTTCTTAACCTGGACAATTACAAGACCGAGTAATGTTTCGGCTAAATCCTGGGCCAGCATGGCCGCCAGAGTGGCTGGCGCCGTTGCCCCGGCACTGGGGCAGGGTGTGTAGATCACGGGGATGTGTTTCTCTGCAGCAAAAAGGAGCTTCTCGACGGCCGTGCGGGTGTGTTTTAGAGGGGATGTCGGCTCGATATATATTGAGAAAAGCGGGTTGAGCCGCAGTTCTTCCTCTCCCCCACGGATAATGCATGCCATCTCGTGCAGGTCGGATAGCCCCCGGCCATCAACGGCGGTGAGGACCAGAGGCTTGGTAATGTTGGATACCATAGCCATAAACTGGTGTCTGTCATACGTCTGGTGGTGGGGAACATCGGAAACCAGGCCGTGGGACATGAAGAAATCTATTTGCTCCAGCGCGTCGGCCAGCCGGGCCGCGTCTTCCACATCCCGGTATGTGTATCGCCTTCGCTTTCCCGTGGTCGCATCGTAAAGATAAGGACAATCGGAGCCGGTGCCGAAATAGACCTCGTTGTTCTGGAGGTGGATGCTACGGTCTCCATTTCGCCCGGAGAGGGTGATCCGCCCGGGACACGATGCAAGTGCATGCTTGACCATAGATGGAGGGATCTTAACCAAGTTCCCATCGGTAACCGCGGCTCCTCCTTTTCGCAGAATTTCCACTCCCTCCTCGTAGAAAACCCGCGCACCCGTCCGCTGCATGATTTCCAGAGCGGCGGAGTAAATCATTTCTATCTGATCAATAGAAAGCACGCGAAAAGACGGCGTGGCATGGATCTCTTGATTCATTCTCATAGGTTTTCCTCCTAATTGCGATGCAGCGGATGTTAGCTGAGCAGATTCCGGGCCAATTCCATGGCTGCACCAGCATTGGGACTATATCCGTCGCTGCCAATCTCCTGAGCAAACTCCGTGTTCACCGGCGCACCTCCCACAATCACCCGAACGCTGTCTTTAAGCCCTGCCTCTTTAAGAGCATCAACCGTTTCTTTCATCGAGGGCATAGTGGTGGTCAAGAGGGCCGACATACCCAGCAATTGAGGCTTGTGCTCGCGGACAGCGGATACAAACTCCTCGGGCCCCACATCCACACCCAGATCCACCACCTGGAAGCCGCTACCCTCAAGCATCATGCCCACCAAATTCTTCCCGATGTCGTGCAGGTCTCCCTTCACCGTCCCAATAATCACGGTCCCTGTCTTGCCTCCCCCGGTCTGAACAAGCCGGGGACGCAGAATCTCCATGGCCTTCTTCATGCAATCTGCGGAGCGAATAACCTCCGGGATGAACATCTCGCAGTCGCGGAATCTCTTTCCTACAACCTCCATACCTCTCATCAGGCCATCTTCCAAAACGCTGTCCGGCGTGAGCTGCTTAATCGCCTCCTGAACCATAGACTCGATGCTGGATCGATCCCCGTCGATAAGGGCTTGTGCTATTTTGTCCAATAGCTGTGTCATTATTACCCTCCCTTGACCATAAAAATGAATTCATTAATAAGAGCCTCAAGGCGTGACATGCCCGGGCTAGAGATCATACATGCAGTGAGAGCTTAAATTATAATAAGCTCACTACAATATTTACATAAACAAAGTTAATGGATAAACCATTACCTGACAAGGAAAGGGATCTCCACCCGGAGCGCCTCCGCAGGGCATTCGATCTCGCACGGGAGACAAAACCAACACGTTTGGTTGATCCCGATTGGATCGCCGCACTTCAGGCATCGCTCTGCTTCACGTATGGCCAGGGCTCGTGAAAAACCAAGCTCCATCTCTCTGAAATCCCTTCGAGCATCCGGCGATATTTTGGGCATCCGGGCGCGATGCCGTGGGATAGCGTCTGTGGTGTCCACCTCGAAATCGGTGATGAATGGGCCATCAAGGTAGTTCCGTCCCCAATGAAGCCCTTCGCCCGAAAGATAGCGATGGATGGAGATGGCCGCTTCCTTGCCATCGGCCATGGCATCAATCACTGTCTTCGGTCCTCTCATGGCGTCTCCGCCGGCGAAGACATTAGGAATAGATGTCTGAAGGGTTACAGGATCTGCTGCTAGAAGCCCTTTCCTTATCAATCCCTTCATTCCTCCAGCATAGCTCAACTCGGCGGCCTGGCCGACTGCCACTATTACCTCATCGGCCGATTCGCGCCGGATGACTGATGGATCCATGCGAGGGCGAAAATGGCCGCGGTCGTCGAAAACTGAGAGGCACTTTGCGAATGTTACCGCCTCAATGGAGCCATTGCCAAGCTCTAAGGCCAGAGGACCCCACCCGTTAACAATTTCGATCCCCTCATCCAGAGCGTCCCGAACCTCCCAAGAAAACGCCGGCATCTCATCTCTGGACTCCAGACACACTATCTTAATGTCGTGACCTCCTATACGGCGGGCTGTCTGGGCTGCGTCAACCGCGGAATTCCCCCCTCCTATAACCACAACGCAGCCTGATAACCGCTCCCGGCCTAAACGAGCTTCCCTCAGAAAATCGAGAGCCGAATGAACCTTTGGTGAATCTTCTCCCTCCAGGCCCAGCCCCATCGCAATGTGTGCGCCCGTGGCAAGGAACACAGCATCGTATTCCCGGTTTAGCTGCTTGAGGGAGATGTTCTTCCCCACTCGCACTCCCAACTGGAATTTCACATCAAGCCGAGTAAGGAGCTCAAGCTCCCTATCCAGTACCGCTTCAGGAAGCCTGAACTCAGGAATTCCTACCCTCAGCATTCCTCCTGCTTTGTCCAGGGCCTCGAACACTGTTACGCCATAACCCATCTGCGCCAAATCAAATGAGGCCATCATGCCCGCTGGGCCAGACCCCACCACAGCCACCCGTTGGGGGCGGCGTCGGGGCAGGGGCAACTTGGGCCAGAGTTTTCGTTCACTGTCAGCCAGAAAACGCTTTATATCCCGGATAGCCACCGGCTCGCCGTCAACCTCCGTTCTCTTGCAGTGGTTCTCGCATGGGTGCGAGCAAAGCCGGCCGATGATTCCCGGGAAGGGGAGCCCATTTCGCACTTCCGCCAGGGCTTCGTCCACCTTACCCTGGGCCAATAAATGGATGTACCCCTGGCAATTGGTGTGGATGGGGCATGCAGCCCTGCAGGAGGCCAGCTTTAGCCGCAAGTTATCCAGTATGCATATCTCAACGCACTCACCGCATACATAACAATTAGTTTTGTCAATCACGATGTTGTCCATAAGAATTTCTCTTCCACTCCAGTCATAAGAATAGGCGTTAGTTTCTTCTCTCTCAATTCTTCAATCAATACACAAGCAATTTCATATATCCAATCTTTAAAAGAGCAGTACCTTGCACACTCCCATTTTCATCTTCTATCTTGCATAGGGATTGTCTATGTCCCGATATGCAACTGAGACCTCAGGGCTTCCGTGGGAGCGGAACAGGTCTACGTGTCGAATCCAGGCGCTATTATCAGCTTTAGGATAATCGGTGCGGTAATGGAAGAACCCCCAGCGGCTCTCCTTTCGTTCCAGGGAAGCCTTGGCCGAAAGGATGGCACACTGTATAATGTTGTCGTTTTCCAGCAGCTTGGTCATATCGTGGATCCCGCGGACTTCTACCTGTTGGAATAGCTGCTGTTGAAATCGAGCCATGAACTCCAGCCCCGTGCTCAGTTTAGTTTCATTTTTAGGCGGTATCAGATAGTCATTGATGAAGCGGCGCACTTTGTACTCGAACTCCCGTATTCCAACACCTTCGCCCTTTTGCTGGATGATCCCCTGTATCTTCCGGCGGATCGACTTCAGCTGAGTTTCATCTACATGACCTGGAGGGTGCTGGTGCGCGAACTTCGTGGCGCTCTCGGCTGCCACCTCTCCGAAAACAAAAGCACCGGTTAGAAACTGCCGTGGGACGCTGGCCGTGTCTCCTGCGCAAAATAGGCCTGGCAGGGTGGTTCGGGCCTCCTGATCCACGACAAGGCCTGCCATTCCGTGTCCGCCGCATAAGAAGCATTCAGTGGGATGAAGCTCGATGTCGTGATGGCGAAAGTCGATACCTCGGCCTTGAAAGAATCGCTGCTCCGCAGGCCTCTCCACGGAGAAAAGTATCTCCTCGATCTCCCGAACCTTTTCCTCGGGCAGGTCGCTCATGCGTAGGGAAAGAGGACCCCGGTTCTCCACACAGTGCATCATCATGTTCTTGATGTTGGCATCGGTACTGTCCAGCTCCCTCTTCTGGCCGTCCAGGAGCTTTCCTCCGCGGGTGAGCACTATGTAAAGGAGTGGAGCGTTCATGTCCTTGATGATGGGATAGATCAGAGTATGCTCGAAACCGGTAAGGCGGGCTCCCGCTCGATAGGCCATGGCATAACCATCCCCTGTGTTGCCGGGGAAGTCGAATGTCCCATAAAGATAGCCCGAGTTGGGCAGGCCGAAGCGGGCCACTCCGCCATTGCTTAGAATAACCGCGCGGGCACGGCAGACTATTATTTCACCGGATCTCACGTTGACCCCCACGGCGCCAATCACCCCGTCCCCCTCGGTAAGGAGCTCCACCGCCATAGTCCGGTTCACCACTTTCACCCCGGTATCTATGGCCCGCTGTGAGACTATGCGCTTCAAATCAGGCTCTACCATGTGGACCAGGAACTTGCCTTTCGGGTGAACCTTGAGCATTTCGTATTTGCCATCAGCATCCTTCGGAAAGTAAACACCCCATTCCTCCAGCTTTTTAAGCATACCGAAGCTCCGCTCGGCCATGAGCCGGCTGGAAGCCTGGTCTATGATCTTTTCGTTGGCAATGGTGGTGGATTCAACGTAGAGCTCGGGAGTGGCCACGCCGGGCACAGCAACCACATTGAGGGCATCCATTCCCCTGGCAATGGAACCGCTGTAACGGAAATCCCCCTTTTCGAACAACACCACCCGCTGGCCTGGATCCAGCTCGCGGGCACGGTGGCATGCCATGCTGCCTGCGCTCCCTCCACCGATAACAAGCACATCAGCATCTAAACGACGTTCTTTGTAAGCTTCCATGAATTTCCTCTATGTAAAACAAACTTTCAATTTATGTGCATTAAGAATTTACTTTTACCGAAAAAGCAATCCCGCGGGCTCAGCTTGCATCTCAAGCTACTGAAGGAAGATAGCATACTCCAAGTTTAATGTTTTCCCCCATGCTCAATTCGAACAATATCGTCCGGTGAAACTATGTCGGGAAAGAAGAAATTGATATTCAGATCTTTCTTCCGGCAGCTCGCTGAGAGCGCTTGAACTCATCCAACACCACGACACGCTTATCCGCATCCTTGGCCTGGGTTATATCCATGTGGATTTCATAACAGCTCGCTAAGAACAATGCCTTTCCACACGCGACCGGCTGATTTTCGGTGTTGTGGAGTATTGTTTCCCTAATCAGGACCGACTCCCTGGTTGATACGTTCATGATTTCAGCGTCACCATCTGCGATGATGCCGGCTCGGATTTGAACGGCCATTCGATGCACGGCCGTATCTGGATAGCGGTTCAGTAGTGCTATAAAAGGCACTTTCTGCAAATCTTGCCGGGAGAACCTCCGTCCTATGGTGAGTGGAACAAATCGTGTCTCCATCCCGATGACCTTTCCTTCTATTGACCGTACGCGCTTGAGTTTGTAAGCCTGCTCCGCCTCTCCCAAACCCAGGCATTTCCTTACTCGCGAAGGCGGGTATACTTTCCGAAACTCCTTGAACATGATATCCATGTGGATATTTGTACTCTCAATCAGCTCTTCCATTGGGCAGAGGGGGTCCAGCTTCTCATGTATCTTGGGCTGAGCCACGAATGTTCCTTTGCCTTGATATTTCTGAATCAGGCCGTCCCACTCCAGTCTTAAAAAAGCCTGGCGGACAGTAAGGCGACTGACCTGGTAGTGCTGGCATAGTTCTGCCTCCGTTGGAAGATTATCACCGGGATGCAAATTGCCAGAATGAATTTGAGATGCCACGATATCTGCGATCTGGATGTAAATAGGTTTATAACTGCTGCGGTTCAGAGGAATAAATTCCATGATTATCACTCCATTAAAGTAAAGCATTTATAAACTTGAATCAGTAGTGTCCGGTTAAGCTATTTCTCAAGCTCTTCAAAGGCTCACCAATA
>CAZTAS010000001.1:0-98763 GCA_964611635.1 uncultured Thermodesulfobacteriota bacterium | reverse complement strand
CCATCCGTGAGGGTGGTAAAACGGTAGGAGCCGGCGTCATTAGCGAGATTATCGAATAGTTATTGAGTCAATACGTTTGGTGCGGAGTTCGGAATGGACAATCAGAAAATTCGTATTCGGCTTAAAGCATACGATCACAAGCTGTTGGACCAGTCAGCGGCGGAAATAGTCGAGACGGCTCGGCGTACTGGTGCTAAAGTAGCGGGACCGATACCTTTGCCCACTGTAATAAATAAATATTGTGTATTGCGATCTCCACATGTGGATAAAAAATCAAGAGAACAATTCGAAATTCGGACTCACAAAAGGTTGATCGACATTCAGGAACCAACCCAACAAACTGTTGATGCGTTGATGAAGCTGGATTTATCAGCAGGTGTAGACGTCGAAATCAAGTTGTAAATCCACGAGGATATGGCTTTAGAGCAACTCCAAGAAGGAACGCAACTAGTAGTCAAGCGAACAACCGGGCCATAGGAAAAAAGTGATGTGTGGAATTATCGGTCGTAAATTGGGGATGACGCAAATCTTCCTGGAAGATGGTATTATCTGTCCCGTTACTGTGGTAGAAGCCGGAGTCTGCACCGTGATTCAGGTAAAGAATCAACAAAAAGAAGGCTATGAGGCCATTCAACTGGGCTTCGATCCAATTCCGGAAAGCAAGCTCAACCGCCAGCAACGCGGACACTTCCAGAAAGTCGGTAAGGGGTTTTTCCAGATAATTAAAGAATTTCGCGTTGAAAATGCGGCAAATTATCAACCAGGTCAGAAAATCAGCCTCGAAATTTTTCAGGTAGGCGATCGAGTAAAAGTAACGGGCGTCAGCAAGGGAAAGGGGTTTGCTGGTGTCATTAAACGGCACGGCTTTCACGGTGGTCCGGCAACCCATGGATCAATGTTTCACCGCGCCCCTGGCTCCATTGGCGCCAGCGCATACCCGAGCCGTGTCTTTAAAGGACAAAGAATGCCCGGACACATGGGCAATCAAAGTGTAACAGTTGCGGGTATACAGGTGATGGAAGTTCGAGAAGATCAAGGTATACTGGTGCTCAAAGGAGCTATTCCAGGGAGCAAAAACAGTATTGTGACAATTCATCAGTCAAAACGCGCGGCCCAGGCCGATGAGCAAACGTGAGCCATACCATGCCACGGATAGATGTCATGAATCTGCAAAAGGAAAAGGTCGCTGAAATAGATCTCAGCGATAATGTGTTCAATGTAGATATAAAGCCGCACCTCGTGCATAGCGTGGTCGTGTGGCAGTTGGCAAAAAGACGGAGAGGGACCGCCTCTACCAAAGACCGTTCAAAGCTCGCTTACAGCACGCACAAGCTTTACCGCCAAAAAGGAACGGGACGGTCGAGGGCCGGATCGCGCAAATCCCCTTTGCGAGTGGGGGGAGGTGTTGTTTTTGGTCCCACTCCCAGAAGCTACGCCACAAGTCTGCCCAAAAAAGTGCGCAAGATGGCTCTAAAATCTGTGCTGACACAGGCTTTGCGCGAAGGGAAATTGACAGTACTTGACAGGTTTCCTCTGGAAGCCATCAAGACGAGGGAATTCGTTTTGCTATTCTCCGGCCTTCAGCTTCCAAAGGCACTGATTGTGATTGATGGAAAAGATGAGAACCTCGAAAAATCGGCCCGCAACGTTCCCGGAGTGAAAATTCTCAGAGCCGCTGGCCTGAATGTATACGACATTCTCCATTATCAAAACCTTGTATTGCTTCAATCTTCTGTTCCTATCATTGAAGAGGCTTTGCAATCATGAAGTCTTTGTACGAAGTGGTCAAGAGACCCATAATAACTGAAAAGAGTACTTTGCAGAAAGAGCAATATAACCGGTTGACTTTTGAAGTGGACTGCAAGGCCAATAAGCTTGAGATTAAAAAGGCGGTGGAGGACCTTTTCAAGGTCAAAGTGCTCAGCGTTCGGATTATGAATATGGAGGGTAAACCGAAACGTATGGGAAAGTTTCTGGGCAAAAAGCGGGATTGGAAAAAGGCCGTTGTCCGCCTGCGTCCCGGTGATCGGATCGAATTCTTCGAAGGAGCATGATGCTTTTAAAACCCTCGGCTTATCAGGAATGGAGTGATTCATGGCTATAAAGCATTTCAAACCAACCTCTCCTGGACGGAGGTTCCAAACAGTCTCGACATTCGAGGAGATCACTCGAAGTACTCCGGAAAAAAGCCTCCTGCGTCCTCTGAAGAAAACCGGTGGGCGAAATAATTTCGGTCGTATCACAAGCAGGCATATTGGCGGTGGCCATAAACGCCGATATCGATTGATCGATTTTAAAAGAGACAAAACACAGATTCCCGCTAGGGTTTCATCTATCGAATACGATCCCAATCGTTCAGCCCTCATTGCTTTGCTGGTTTACAAAGATGGGGAGAAACGATACATCCTGGCCCCTGAAGGGCTCAAGCTCGGAGAAACAGTCATCAGCAGCACTGAAGCGGACATCAAACCCGGAAATACACTTCCGCTGGGCAACATTCCTCTGGGGATGCTCGTTCATAATGTTGAGCTTAATCCTGGGAGAGGGGGTCAAATTGTCCGTGGCGCTGGCACATCGGCCCAGCTTATGGCCAAAGAAGGGAAATATGTTCACTTAAAACTTCCCTCGGGAGAGGTCCGCAAGATTCTCCAAACATGTAAGGCTAGTATTGGACAAATAGGAAAAGTGGACCACGAGAACATATCCTTGGGCAAGGCTGGGCGCACCAGGTGGCTGGGGATTACCTCTCGGGTTCGCGGCGTGGCGATGAACCCTGTCGATCATCCCCACGGCGGGGGAGAAGGAAAATCCTCTGGTGGAAGACACCCATGCACACCGTGGGGTGTACACACAAAAGGTAAAAAAACACGAGACATCAAGAAAAAGAGCTCCAAACTGATTATCAAACGAAGGGATTAATCTTCTGAAATACTTTCTGGTGTGGTCCGAGCTAGCGAGAAATATACTTTAAAAGCCATCCTCCACGATCAATTCCTGGAGGAATTTTCTTCCAAAAATAATAAATGAAGGAGGTCCAGATGGGCCGTTCTATAAAAAAAGGTCCATTTATTGACAAACATTTGTTTGATAAAACTGAAGAAGCACAACGTACAGGCAGCAGGAAGGTTATAAAGACTTGGTCGCGCCGATCGACCATCATGCCTGATTGCGTTGGATTGACTTTTGCTGTTCATAACGGGAAAAAATTTATCCCCATTTTTGTCACGGAGAACATGGTGGGGCATAAATTTGGCGAGTTCGCTCCCACAAGGACCTTTTTTGGACACTCGGGCGACCGGAAAACACGCATCAAGGCCCGAAAGTGATATGTTCTACGCAAGTGTTTATAGACCACACTGTGTTAACAGAAGCCTTTAACTAACCGCAATTACCAATTAGATTAGAGGGAATGGGAGATGATTGCAAGGGCCACTGTCCGTTATGCGCGCACTAATCCTACCAAGGCTCGATGGGTTGCAAATCTCATCCGCGGCCGAAAGGTAGGAGAAGCTCTGCAATTACTCAAATATACTAAAAAACATCCTGCAAAAGTAATCTCTAAATTGCTCGATTCGGCTGTAGCTAATGCACAAGTAAATCGGAAAATCGATGTGGAGACACTGGTTGTTCGCAGGATTTTCGTGGATCAGGGCCCTGTGTTCAGACGTTTTCGCGCTAGAGCCATGGGTAGAGTTGCAAGGATCCGAAAACGCACCAGCCATATTACAGTGGTTCTGGATGAAATATAATGATTAACTTGAGCATCAAGACCATTACGGGCAGGAGCGGACCTAACAATCAAGCTAACTTAAGGAGGAAATTTTGGGCCAAAAAGTCCACCCCATCGGATTGCGATTGGGTATTATAAAGAAATGGAACTCTCAGTGGTACGCAGAAAAGGATTACGCTTATTTACTTTTAGAGGATACCCAAATTCGAAACTTTTTAAAGAAAAGACTCTCCCATGCCGCGGTCTCACTGGTAGAAGTTAAGCGGGCGGCAAACAAGGCGGAGATTATCATTCACACAGCCAGACCGGGGATAGTCATCGGGCGTAAAGGCGTGGAAATTGATAATCTCAAGAGGGAATTACAGCAAATTACCAAGAGAGATATCATCATAGATATTCAGGAAGTACGAAAATCCGAGATTGATGCGCAATTGGTAGCCCAAAACGTCGCCCAGCAGCTTGAAAAAAGAGTTGCATTTCGTAGAGCTATGAAAAAGGCCGTCAACACAGCTATGAAGTTTGGAGCCAAAGGAATCAAGATCTTCACGGCGGGGCGTTTAGGTGGAGCAGAAATGGCCCGAAAAGAATGGTATCGGGAAGGACGTGTGCCGCTGCATACTTTAAGGGCGGATATAGATTATGGCTTTGCCATATCCCGAACCACATATGGGGTGATTGGCGTTAAAGTTTGGATCTTCAAAGGCGAGGTTCTTCCCGGAACAGAAAGCCTTTCAGCATAAAGAGAGAACTGAATCATGCTGGCACCTAAGAGAGTCAAACATAGAAGAATGCAAAAAGGAAGGCGAAGGGGTGTCGCCTGGAGCGGATGTACCATTAACTTTGGCGAATATGGCCTTCTGGCCGAGGAGAATGGATGGATTAGTTCACGACAAATCGAATCAGCACGAATTGCGATGACCCGCCATATCAAGAGGGGGGGCAAGATATGGATTCGGATTTTTCCCGATAAGCCACTGACAAAAAAGCCCGCGGAGACACGCATGGGCAAGGGAAAAGGACCTCCGGAGATGTGGGTCGCTGTGGTAAAGCGCGGACGTATACTTTATGAAATCGAGGGAGTATCGGAAAAGATGGCTCGCGAGGCTTTTCGACTGGCAGCACATAAGCTGCCAATTTCTACCCGATTTATAGCCAGGGGGGGCATTTCATGAATGCAAAGGAGCTTCGTGAATTGAGCCTGGAGGAACTACTTCAAAAAGAGAAGGAACTTCGAGGAGAACTGTTCAACCTCAGGTTCCAACATCATACCCGACAGTTGGAAAATACCATGCGTATGAAAGCAGTACGAAAGGATATCGCCCGTGTCTTCACAGTACTTCGGGAAAAGCGTTCATGAGTTATTCAAAAAGTAAAACTGACATAGAGGCGTCCAGCGATTGATCCGGGATGTCAATTTATAAACCACCTGAATAGTACGGGACAGTCGGTAATACCAAGCTCATATCTGGAATCTTTGATGCAGTGATGGCAAGGAAAGGTGCCATGGAAAAGACAAAAAAAAGAAAATTCTTCATTGGAACGGTCACCAGCGATCGAATGGATAAAACCGTTGTGGTTCTGGTAGTACGAAAAGTTAAACATCCGATATACAAAAAATATGTGCAAAGACGCTCTAAATTCAAGGCTCATGACAGCAACAATCAATGCAGCATGGGAGATCAAGTTTTAATAATTGAAAGTAGACCTTTGAGTAAGGAAAAACGCTGGAGAGTTTCCCAGATTATTGAAAAGGCAGCGAAGACCTCTCTCAGTTCAGCTATGGGAGCAAGAGGTAAACCATGATTCAGCAAGAGACGATCCTGGACGTGGCTGACAACTCCGGCGCTAAAAAGGTATATTGCATCCGTGTACTTGGCGGCACCAGAAAAAAATATGCCACCTTAGGTGATATTATTGTTGTATCGGTAAAAGAGGCATTGCCCGGCTCTAAAGTTAAAAAGGGGGAAGTCCACCGTGCTGTTGTGGTAAGGACCGTTAAAGAGGTAGGACGATCCGATGGCTCATTTATTCGGTTCGATACCAATTCCGTCGTGCTGATTAATCAGCAAATGGAGCCCATTGGAACCAGAATTTTTGGACCTGTTGCCAGGGAACTTCGTTTCAAACGCTTTATGAAAATCGTCTCTCTGGCGCCTGAGGTGCTCTGAACCAGGAGGCCGGGAATGACCAAGATGAAATATCATATCAAAAAAGACGATAATGTTATAGTCATTGTGGGAAAGGAGGTGGGTAAGACCGGAAAGGTTCTCAAGATAATCCCCAAAAAGAACCGGGTGGTCGTGGAGAAAGTTAACCTTGTTAAAAAACACGCCCGGCCTACTCAAACTCATAAGGGTGGTATAATTGAAAAAGAAGGAAGCATTCACATTACCAACTTGATGATTATATGCGATAAGTGCAATAAGCCCGTTCGTGTTGGGAAGCGGACACTGGAAGATGGCAAGAAGGTTCGTGTATGTCGCTCATGCGAAGAGGTGTTGGATAAGATTTGATCTAAACCACGGTCTTCATGAAATCCCCGAGTCTTGTTCCCATTTGGGATATCTCAAGATCGAATACATGAACAAACTTGGAACATTATGAACCACATTGATTAATCTTAATGGCAATCATGGCAAGACTTAAAAAATATTATCAAGAAGAAATCATTCCAATAATGATTAAAGAATTTGACTATAAGAACACCATGGCCGTCCCCAAGATTAATAAGATAGTGATCAATATGGGCTTAGGCGAGGCTATCCATAATATTAAAATCTTGGACTCCGCCATGGAAGAATTGGCACTTATCTCTGGCCAACGCCCGATCATAACCAAAGCTCGAAAATCCGTGGCTCAATTCAAGCTGCGTGAGGGAATGTCCATTGGCTGCATGGTCACATTGAGGAAAGATCGAATGTACGATTTTTTCGATCGGCTGGTGAACATAGCGCTGCCCCGGGTGAGAGACTTTCGTGGGGTTAATCCCAAATCTTTTGATGGCCGGGGCAATTTTACATTGGGAATACAAGAGCAGATCATTTTCCCGGAGATCAGTCACGATAAAGTCGATAAAATTAAAGGGATGAACGTGGTCATAGTTACAACTGCTAACACGGATGAGGAGGGCTCCAGGCTTCTGCATTTAATGGGCATGCCTTTCCGTGTGTGATCTTTAAAAAGTCATAAGGTTAGGCTAATGTCTTTTCTCATAGATAGATATTGTTGGGAAATAATCTGAGCTAGCTAATGGGATCGATACCCCTATATATCCGGGTAAAAATTTGATCGCTGACAGCCTGACAATTTAGATATTTATTTAAAGTTGCTCCCGAGCCCTTAAATTATGAAATTGGAATGGACGGTGAGATGGGAGGAAAAAAGGGGCGAAAAAATCATTGATATCAAAGGCCAAACGGCCCCAATAAATCGCCGTAAGAAAATATAATAGATGTCCTCTCTGTGGTAGATCTCGAGCTTTTATGAGGAAGTTCGGGATTTGCAGGATATGTTTTCGTACCATGGCCCTTTGGGGTGATATTCCGGGTGTTCTCAAATCAAGTTGGTAGAGGACATCTTCCGGAGCGACAATTTGGCTCAATGCCGATTGTCCGACAGAAATGCAATAGAATTCCGAAATGATGAGGAACTGAACATGATGACCGATCCGTTGGCAGACATGCTGACTCGAATTCGCAATGCCAATCGCATGAAGAAAGAACACGTCGATATCCCTGCATCCAAGATGAAAGTTGCAATTGCCAAGATCTTGAAAGAGGAGGGATATATAAAAAACCTCCGCGTGATTAAAGATCGGAAACAGGGAATACTTCGTATTTTTCTGAAATATCAAGACGGTGCCCCCATCATAGAAGGTTTGGGACGAATTAGCAAACCCAGCTGGAGGGTCTATGTCCAGCACGATAATATTCCTAAGATACTCAACGGATTGGGAATTTCGGTTTTGACCACTTCCAAGGGTATCATGAGTGACCGTGAAGCACGTAAACAGAAAGTTGGAGGAGAGTTGCTTTGCTCGATTTGGTAATTCAGGATACCATATGAAAGGCTTTGGCCTGAACTAATACCACTGTTGAATATCAAAATAGGAGAGCAAGATGTCCCGAATAGGGAAAATGCCTATAACGATTCCTCCTGGGGTACAAGCGGATTGCAAAGATTCTGAATTAGTAATAAAAGGCCCACGAGGAACTTTGTCTTATACGATTCCTAAAGAGGTAGAAGTTGCCATTGAATCCGGGAATCTAGTGGTTCGAGCTCTTGGGGAGGATAGAAAGAGTCGTTCGCTCCACGGCTTGGTGAGGAGCCTCATTTTCAATAAAATTACTGGGGTAACCCAGGGGTTCAAACAAGTATTGGAGATCCAGGGAGTGGGATACCGTGCAGATGTCAAGGATAAGACTCTGATCCTCACCCTGGGATATTCCCATCCAATTCGCTATGACTTGCCCCAGGGGATCTCGGCGCGGGTTGATCGTCAGACCATCATTACAATAGAGGGTATCGACAAGGAATTGGTAGGGATGGTGGCAAGCAAGATTCGAGGATTTCGACCACCCGAACCTTATAAACACAAAGGAATCCGGTATGCGGGTGAGGCTCTCCGTAAAAAGGCGGGTAAATCCGGCGTGCGTTGAGGGGGTAAAATTTTTGACCATCAAAACCAGGGAACAAATCCGGGCAAGGAAAAGGAGGCGTGTCCGCAAGAAGGTACGTGGAACTTCGGAGCGCCCAAGGCTCAACGTCTATCGAAGCAACCGTCATATGTACGCACAAATTATCGATGATTCCTCCGGTCGCACCTTGGCGTATGCCGCCACAATGGAAAAAGAGCTCAACATCCCGCATACCGGCAATAAGGAAGCAGCCAAAAGAATTGGAGAAATTATTGCCCAGCGAGCCCTGGCCAAAGGTATTAACCGGGTGATTTTTGACAGAAATGGCTTTATTTATCACGGGAGAGTTGTGGCAGTCGCTGAAGGAGCGCGTGAAAAAGGCCTACAATTTTAAAAAGTACTTCTAGCGCATCTTCGTTTTTATTGGATAAGAAGAAGGAGAATTCATTGGCTGGGCATAAAAAGATTGATCCAACAGATCTGGAACTTGTGGACAAGGTTGTTCACATTAATCGCGTGGCCAAGGTGGTCAAAGGCGGACGGCGATTCAGCTTTAACGCCCTTGTGGTAGTGGGTAATCGTAATGGTATTGCGGGATATGGTATGGGAAAGGCTAACGAGGTTCCAGAAGCTATTCGGAAAGGTGTGGAACAAGCCAAAAAATCACTAATTCAGATCCCTCTTAAGAATAGTACCATTCCTTACAATGTCTATGGAAAATATGGCGCAGGCAGGGTCTTTTTGAAGCCTGCATCTGAGGGAACCGGAATTATTGCCGGCGGTGCTGTCCGTGCCGTGATGGATGCGGCCGGTATACTGAACATCTTGACAAAATGCCTTGGCTCAAATAATCCCCATAATGTTATCAAGGCAACTTTTGATGCATTATTCCGTTTGAAATCACCTGAAATTTTTGCGGCCAAGCGAGGTAAAAAAGTCCCCGAGATCTTGGATTAATAAATAATTAATAAAGAATAAATTGGTATCTAACCTGGCGTGAACTTATTGAGTCGGGAGATCAAATGCATGATATAATGGAGTTTCTCCATGGGGCAGGAACTTAAAGTAACACTGGTAAGGAGCGGAATTCGAAGACCTCGAAAGCAAAGGGCTGTCCTCAAAGGGCTTGGATTGACCAAAATGCACCGAGTGAGAACCTTGCCCGATACATTTGCTATCAGGGGAATGATCCGAAAAGTAAGCCATCTGGTTAAGATTATTGAATAATCAATCTTTCCGATGGTCGGTAAGGCCAGGGAGGACTGAGGATTTCTAATCGTGAAGAAAGATATCATGAATCTATCAAATTTGAAGCCGCCCCAAGGAAGTCGAAAGAGACCAAAAAGGGTGGGCCGAGGGCCCGGTTCAGGGCATGGCAAGACCGCCTGCCGTGGCCATAAGGGGCAAAGATCGCGCTCGAGCGGAAATGTCCGTCCGGGCTTTGAGGGCGGACAGATGCCTCTAGTGCGGAGATTGCCAAAGCGCGGGTTCCGTAACCCGAATAAAAAAGTCTATAATATTCTTAATGTGCGCGATCTTGATCGCTTTGAGGCGAATGCCATTGTGGACCCCCAATCACTTATTAACACCGGGTTAGTACGGAAAACAGATGATGGCATTAAAATCCTTGCCGAGGGAGATATTAATAAGCCTCTTAGAGTAAAAGTTCACAAGATAAGCTCCAGGGCCCGAGCCAAGATAGAGGCAGCGGGAGGAAATATAGAGGAGATTTGAGTTGATCGGTGGCGTACGTAATATTACCCGAATTCCTGAGCTAAAGCGGCGAATTTTTGTGACTTTGGCGCTGTTGGCGATTTACCGGGTGGGCGTATTTGTCCCAACTCCAGGGATTGATGCAAAAGCACTGGCGGCGTGGTTCGCCCAGGCTAGCGGCACGTTGCTGGGGCTCTTCGACATTTTTTCAGGGGGAGCGCTGCAACGGCTCTCAGTCTTTGCCTTGGGGATCATGCCATACATCAGTGCATCCATTATCTTGCAGTTACTCACTGTGGTAATCCCCTACCTTGAAAGACTTTCAAAAGAAGGAGAGGCAGGCCGCAAAAAGATAGTGCAATATACCCGCTATGGAACCGTTATTCTCAGCGTCATTCAGGGCTTTGGAATAAGTATTGGAATTGAAAGGATGACGGGTCCAGCAGGCGAACTGGTGGTAGCAAACCCGGGTTGGGGGTTCAGGCTCATGACGGTTCTCACCCTCACCGCCGGTACTGCTTTCATCATGTGGCTGGGTGAACAGATTACGGAGCGAGGTATAGGCAACGGAATTTCCCTGATCATTTTTGCGGGTATCGTTGCGCGTTTTCCATCTGCTACTACCAACACTTTTCGCATGTTGCGAACGGGGGAAACGGGAATCATTTTTATCCTTGGCATAATCGCCTTCATGGTGCTGGTAGTCGGATTCATTATTTTCATGGAGAGGGGACAACGGCGTATTCCCGTACAATATGCCAAGCGTATCGTGGGCAGGCGCATGTACGGTGGACAGAGCACCCACCTGCCACTGCGCGTTAACACCTCCGGTGTGATCCCGCCCATCTTTGCCTCTTCAATCATTATGTTTCCAGCCACTATCGCTCAATTTGTCGGTGTCCCCTGGATGAAAACCATCGTTAATTATCTGGCACCCGGACACCTGCTGTATACAATGTTATATGTGGGGTTTATAATATTTTTCTGCTATTTTTATACAGCCGTCACGTTCAATCCAGTGGACGTAGCGGATAACATGAAAAAATATGGCGGCTACCTTCCCGGGATCAGACCAGGCAAACGAACAGCGGAATTTATCGATCGGGTGCTGACTCGCATCACTTTTGGGGGCGCAATGTACGTCTCGGCTGTGTGCGTGATGCCTAGCTTTTTGATTCGAGAATTTAATGTACCTTTCTACTTCGGAGGAACCGCTTTGCTAATTGTAGTGGGCGTCGCTTTAGACACCATGTCCCAGATCGAATCCCACATGTTGACAAGGCATTACGAGGGATTCCTCAAGACAGGGCGCATTAGAGGCAGAAGATGAGTTGAGGTGGAAGAAATGAAGTTGATAATGATGGGCCCTCCCGGTGCTGGAAAGGGTACTCAAGCACAGATGCTGGCAGAACGATTTTCCAGTCAGCATATTTCAACAGGCGACATGTTCCGCGAGGCTGTTAAAAAAAGGACTCCAATGGGCACAAGGGCTCGAGAATATATGGATAAAGGCTCCCTGATCCCTGATCCCATTGTCATTGGAATGGTAGAAGAAAGAATTGATCAACCGAATTGCCAAAATGGGTATATTCTGGATGGCTTCCCCAGGACTGTAGCCCAAGCGGAGGCCATGGGTGCTTCCCTGTTAAGGCGGGGGGAAGCCATTGATCATGTCATTAATATTGATGTTGACGATGCGGAGCTCGTTAAGAGGCTGGCAGGACGACGCACATGTCGCCAATGTGGCTGGACTTGCCATGTGGTGTTTGATCCTTCCAGAGTGGAAGGCGTTTGCGATAATTGTGGCGGAGAGCTGTTTCAACGGCCAGATGACAACGAAGAGACAGTTCAGGCCCGACTCCGCGTTTATAAAGTGCAGACCATCCCGCTGATTCAATATTATCAACAGAAAGGTCTTCTTCGATCCATCAACGGCCAAGGGTCTATTATTGAAATCTTTAATCGGATCCTGGAGGTTGTGGATCGTAATCTTAAAACCATCAGTGGGGAGTAATGGATGCCCAAGGCTGATGCCATTGAAGTGGAAGGAATCGTCATTGAAACTCTACCGAACGCCATGTTCCGGGTGGAATTGGATAACGGCCACCGCATTCTTGCTCATATATCCGGAAAAATGCGAATGCATTTTATTAAGATTCTGCCCGGAGACAAGGTGGTTGTTGAGATTTCGCCTTATGATCTTACGCGGGGCAGAATCACCTACCGATCCAAGTGATTCACGTATAGATAATAAAGAATCTCGCGAAGTCAGTCATTAAACCCTTAAATCCATAAAGGGATGATAAGAGTGAAGGTAAGAGTATCCATCAAGAAAATCTGTGATAAGTGTAAGATAATTCGTCGAAAAAGGGTTCTTCGAGTCATCTGCGACAACCCCAAACATAAACAACGCCAAGGCTAACCGGTGAAGGAGGAGAATCGTGGCGCGAATCTCGGGTATTGACCTTCCCAAAGGGAAAAGGATCGAAGTCGCCCTGACATACATCTATGGCATCGGCCGTTCATCATCCCGGAAAATCCTGAAAAATGCCGATATCCACTTTGATACCAAAACGGATAATTTGAGTGAAACAGATGTGTCCAAGATCAGGGATATTATCGATGGGGGATTTAAAGTGGAAGGTGACCTGCGGCGAGAGATATCCATGAATATAAAGCGGCTTATGGATCTCGGAACATATCGAGGATTGCGCCATAGGAAGGCACTGCCTGTTCGGGGTCAGCGAACACACACCAATGCCAGGACAAGAAAAGGTCCAAGGAAAATTCAGATTGGGCGAAAAAAGTAAGCATTTAGGATAATTCTTTGCCCAATCCAATGGCTCCAGCATGTAATTTATCACAAATAACTTAAATAACTTTGCAATGTTGATAATTGTGGATGAACATCAAGGGAGGGCATGATGGTTAAAGTCTCCAGGAAGGGTAAAAAAAAGAAAAGGGAAAAAAAGAACGTTCCCAATGGAATTGTTCATATCCATTCCACTTTCAACAATATAATCATCACGTTAACAGATCAGAACGGGAATGTTCTGGCATGGTCAAGTGCGGGGAGCCAGGGGTTCAAGGGCTCACGTAAAAGCACACCATTCGCTGCACAGCAAACTGCTGAAGATGCAATTCGAAAGGCACAGGAATTTGGCATGAAAACCATTGAGGTCTATGTCAAAGGGCCTGGTTCTGGCCGGGAAGCTGCTTTGCGATCTCTGCAAACGACGGGTATTGCCGTGAGCTTAATCCGGGACGTCACCCCAATCCCCCATAATGGGTGTCGAGCGCCCAAACGTCGAAGGGTCTGAGTATTTATCTTTACGGGTTTCCTGTTCAGGAAGAAGGGTTTTTCTGCTTTTTTCAAAACGAGCAATGATGGTATTTTACCCCCTGAGGTTTTCAAAACATGAACAGGGAGAAATAATTGATATTGGAGGTGGCCCTTGGCCAGATATCGAGAATCTGTATGTAGATTATGCCGCAGAGAAGGCCTTAAGCTTTTTTTGAAAGGAGATCGCTGCTATTCTGACAAATGCGCCATAGAACGCAGAAATTATCCGCCCGGTCAACATGGTCAGGGCCGGCGAAAGGTCTCCGATTACGGTATCCAGCTAAGGGAGAAGCAGAAAATCAGGCGAATTTATGGCCTTCTGGAAAGACAGTTTCATGGATATTTTGTGCGCGCGGAGCGGAAGAAAGGAATCACCGGGAAAAATCTTTTGATTTTATTGGAGATAAGGCTCGATAACATCGTCTATCGCTTAGGCTTCTCTTCTTCCAGAAATGAGGCGCGCCAATTAACTCGCCATGGCCATTTTTTAGTTAACGGGAAAACTGTAAATATCCCTTCCTATCTGCTGAAGATCAACGATGCTGTGGAAGTGAAAGAAAAAAGTAGAAATATCGCCAGGATACAAGAATCCCTTGAGACGGCGGCTAGGCGTGGTATTCCCAACTGGCTGGAACTGGATAAAGAAAATATGCGAGGCCGAGTGAAAGCCTTCCCAGCCCGGGAAGACCTGACCATGCCAATGGAAGAGCAGCTTGTCGTCGAGCTTTATTCCAAGTAAAAGACTGACTTGGCATAGTTAGGAAATTATAGTCATGCGACATCGAAAAGCCGGGAGAAAGTTAAATCGGACATCTAGCCATCGAAGGGCTATGTTTAGGAACATGGTTACATCTCTATTTGAACATGAAAAAATCCAGACCACAGATGCCAAGGCCAAAGAACTGAAGCGATTGGCTGAAAGAATGATTACTCTGGCCAAAAGGGGTGACTTGCACGCACGTAGGCTAGCCAATGCTGTTATCCGTGATAAGACTGTATCGCGAAAGCTATTTGATGAGCTGGCCCCACGATACAGCGATGTCCAAGGTGGTTATCTGCGCATCGTAAAACTGGGTTATCGATTGGGTGACAGCGCACCGATTTCTGCGGTGGAGTTGCTGTCAGGGAACAATAAAAAAAAGAAAAAACAGAAAGCCAGAAAAAAAATGGCCTCCAAAGACAAATCCCCTGCTGAAAAGGCTTCCATCCAAAAAAAGGATGAGAAGGAACCCGTAACTTCAACTTAAATAATAAATACTACTGCTGATGAGGGAATCCATTACAATGTGAAGTAATATAAAACGCCCTTGGGATTGTCTTTGGAGAGAGGGTTTCATAGGCGGTGGGTTCTTATCATTAACGAGAGTACCCATATGAGGTTTTATCCATTTTGGGTGGCGCAGCACAATCGGAGAGGAAAAAATCAAAGCACCCCTCCGCGTAACAGGAAGGTAAAAAGGACAAATATTCGTGATAATGTGGTTCCATCATATCGAACGCTATAATTTGTTTTTCCCGATCATTCCGCGAGCCGCTATCCAGCCTCCTAGATACCCCTCGTTACATGTAGCTGGTTGAACCTGTTTATGCAGAACTAACCCATCTTCCTTTCAGGGGGCATGTCAGCAAATTAGGGATTCACATGCCTGTTAATAGCATAATCTTCATGCTCAAGAGCCATCAAGTGATTGGATACAAATGAACCCTTCCTTCGAATGTGCAAAGGAACCCAGTTCATGAGTGATTTACCATTCTGGGATGACTGGCATATCGATGATAACCTGATGAGGGTGAAATGCCTGGAACCGAAATGCCCTCATAAGGATATGATTGAAAGATGTCGTTATGTCCAATGGCTGAAGAGAAATGAAAGGTATATGCGAAATGCACTGATGGATACAGCCGATGCTATCTTGAGCATGGATACCAATAATATAATCCGTTCCTGGAACAAAGGGGCTGAACGAATCTATGGTTATAAAAGGAAAGAGATCATTGGCAAACCAATGGCAATATTATTTCCTCCGGATCGTATTCATGAATTGGATATTATGGCCCGAATCGTAAGAGAAAAAGGACACATCAAAAACATGGAGACAGAAAGGCTACGAAATGATGGAAGACGTGCTGCTGTGAGTATCACCCGTACGCCCGTCTTTGATGACTCTAACAATCTTATAGGATATACCGCTGTGGTCAGCGACATCACTGAGCGCAAAAAAATGGAACGGCAGCTCATTCGGACAGAGAAAATGGCGTCTGTGGGTGCCTTTGCCGCGGGATTGGCTCACGAGATTAAGAATCCCCTGAATTCAATGAGCATTCAACTGGGGTTGCTGGAAAGAAGACTGGCGAATGTCTCCGACGATCTTCTCGAGAAAAATCTTGAGACAATCAGGATCATTCGCGAGGGGATCGATCGGCTGGTCAATCTAACTAATGATTTTCTTCATTTTTCAAGTTTCTTCCAGCTTAATACCAATCTAGAAAACATAAATGCACTTCTTTCCGCATCAATATCACTTATGGAAGGTACTTGTCAGAGCAAAGCGATTCGCCTTGAAAGGAGATTTTCCCCAGATCTCCCACTGGTTGAGGTGGATAGGGAAAAAATTCAGCAGGTCTTTCTCAATCTGATGCAAAATAGCGTGGAAGCTATGTCTGACGGAGGAATCATTAAGGTTAAAACTTCTCATGAGAATGAAAGTATTGTAATCCGGATCATGGATACAGGCTGCGGCATTCCGGCAGAACAGATGGACCATATTTTCGAGATTTTTTATTCCACTAAGGAAAATGGTACGGGACTCGGGCTCGCAATTGTTCACCCGATTCTTGAACTTCATGGGGGAGAAATTCAAATCGAAAGCGATGTGGGGAAGGGAACAACCTGCACGGTCATCCTTCCCCTCCGGCAAGAAGGGTAATGACCGGAGGAATTATGGCAACCGGCAAGATCCTAATTGTTGATGACGAAAAACATACCCGCCAAGGTTTATCCGAGCTTTTGGGAGGAGCCGGATATCAGGTGATTACGGCGCCAAATGGCTATCAGGCCTGGGAGATGGTGCCCCAAGAATCTCCCGATATTGTTTTAGCTGATTTGAAGATGCCCGGGATGGATGGCCTGCAACTCCTACGGAAGATAAAAGAATACGATCCTGAGACACCAGTGATCGTAATTACTGCACATGGAACTGTTAAGACAGCGATAGAGGCTCTCAAACTTGGCGCAGAAGATTACCTGATGAAGCCAGTGGACATAGATGAAATGGAAATCCTTGTCCGCCGTACCTTGGAGAAAAGCCGACTTATCCAAGAAGCCAAATCACTACGCCACCAGTTGCATGACCGATATCGTTTTGCTCACCTTATAGGCAATAGCCCTCCCATGCAAAATATTATGAAAACAATAAAGGATGTTGCCGATAGCCGGGCCTCGATTCTCATCCAAGGAGAAAGCGGAACTGGGAAAGAACTCGTGGCCAATGCAATCCATTATTTCAGCCCTCGCCGGGATAAACCCTTCGTCAAGGTCAGTTGTGGTGTTCTTGCAGAAACCCTCTTGGAAAGCGAGCTTTTTGGCCATGTTCGAGGTGCTTTTACAGGGGCCATTTACACCCGCAAAGGACGGTTCGAGATGGCTCATGTGGGGACCATATTTTTAGATGAGATCAGCGAGATAAGTCCTTCGACACAGGTCAAGCTCCTCCGCTTCCTCCAAGAACATAAATTCGAGCGCGTTGGGAGCAATGAGACCATCTGCGTTGATGTCCGCGTTATAGCTGCAACCAATAAAGATCTAAAACAAGCCGTTCTCCAGGACTCGTTCCGGGAGGATCTTTTCTACCGTCTCAATGTTATAACTTTCCATATCCCACCGTTGCGCGAGCGAAAATCGGACATACCCTTACTTGTACAGCACTTCATCAATAAGTTTGCTGCTGAAAACAATAAGTCCGTGGCAGATATTTCACCTGAAGCCCTTGATATTCTCAAATCTTATCATTGGCCGGGAAACATACGTGAATTGGAAAACGCAATCGAACGGGCAGTAGTCATGATACGCAATAATATAATCACACCAGATGTCCTTCCCCCACTTGAACCAACGCCGCAAACAGAAGAATTTAAGTCGACCATTAAAATCCCCCCTGGCTCAACCATGCGTGAACTGGAAAAAGCTGCTATTCTCCAATCCATGGAGCATGCGAGTGGGAGCACTAGCCGGGCAGCCCGAATGTTGGGCATCAGCGTTCGGAAAATTCAGTATAAGCTCAAAGCCTACCAGCAAGAACTGGAATCCTGATCGGATGAAAAATACTCAATAGGTCTTTGAAAATTATTGATGATGTGCAAGGCACCAAATTTCATTCCCTTATCACGGGCTTTTACATTTATATCATTCTTGTTAAATATCAATTATTTGAATTGACAATGGAAAAAATCTTTGATATGTTTACTCTCGAAATCGAAGATCAATCAGGAATCAAATAGAGAAGAATATCTTCTCGCAAGGATATATTATTTGAAAAATGATTGCGGAGAGGTTATGCCATGACACTGAAAAAGGAACATATCATTAATAAAATTATGGAACGAACAGGTTTGGATAAGAACTTATCGAGACGGACATTCGAAACAACGCTGGAGATAATGAAGGAAAATATGCGAAATGGAAATAATTTGGTGATCAGCGGGTTCGGAAAATTTCAAATCCGGCAGAAGCAACCCCGCCGTGGGAGAAACCCTCAGACTGGGGAAGAAATGGAAATTATCGGGCGAAAAGTACTCACATTTAAAGTCTCAAAGGTATTGAAAAAGAAAATCAATGGTGAGTTAATTTGATAGACAGCATTCCATTAAAAAATTGCTAAGATCTCTGTGTGATTTTCTTTATATGGTTTACACACGAAATTGAATATGACCCCTTTCCCTGTTGGAGTTTTCTTCATCATGGATTGAGCTGAGCAATAAATCCTGGCCACTCTTTTACCCAAGAGATAAAGATAACTTGTTGTTGAACGATCCCTTTTTCGTTTACTGGTGATTGTTAAAAATCAATCCTCGACCTTACTTGTCTTTTCTTTCTTGTTACCGGCTTTCTCTTCGCTGCTGGAGGAGCCGTTATTCCGGCTTGATGCACTGGAAGATGATGATTTACGTGCATAATCGGTTACATACCAACCTTGTCCTTTTAAATGAAAGGTGCACGGAGAAATTATCTTAGACACATTTCCTGAGCAAGAAGGACAATTTTGCAAGGGCGGATCGGAGAACTTTTGAAGTTTTTCGAATGTCTTTCCACAAGCACTGCATCGATACTCATAAACAGGCACAATAAAAACCTCCTCCCAATATAAAATTCAATTTGTAAAGGATCATTTATGGCTGCTCAGCGAAGTTCTTAAATCTACTTTGCCTTTGAAGCATTTCCAGAGATTTATTCAATTCGAATTTTACTATTAAATTAATCCTCATAATGGGCCATGTCAAGTCAAGAAGCGTTTTATTATTGGACATTTGGATTTCGGAAAGGGCTATAGCAGTCCAGCACCCAATTAACTCCACGGTCTTCTAATTTTCGCAGAACCTCATATGTTATCGTATGAACACTTTTTTCTTCTTCTTCTCGTATTGAGGATGAGGCGTCAAAATCCTGGTTGAACTTGCTGAATCGGATAATGTGGATCAGCTCATGCGTCATGATATAAAGCATGAGGGGTTTCAATTGAACACCATCTTGGCGATTCTTGACGACGTCCAGAATACGATGATCCTGAAGACAAATAGAATAAAGTTCCCTGTAATGTGGATCGGGCAAAATTTTATGAGGCTTTAAACGATATCTAACAAGATGAGCAAATCCGTGGTCAATAATTTCGTGATCATTTAAATCTGACAATGTTCGATACTCATATGCCAGATGCTTAGTAAATATTTCCTTTAGTCTGAAATATCGGCATGAAAGATCTTCTGCATACTGTGTCGCTGCCCACACAGTCTTAAGATCAGATTGATCGAAACATACTGACGTATTCATTCGGACCCACAATCTCATACTAAATGAAAATCAATTTTTTATAATATATCATGAACAAAGTGTTTTCTCAATATAAAAGGGTTAAGAATGTTTTCTTTCTTGAACTTTTGGAATCATATCCATAAAATGTTTTTTGATTGAAAATGGTTCCATCTATATCATCTCCTAAAAATTGAATAGAGCATGTTCAATTGCCTGAGAAATGAGAATGAGAAAGGAGTAAAATGATGATCGTGGGGGTGCCTAAAGAGATCAAGGCCGAGGAAAACCGTGTGGCTATTACACCCGCTGGCGTCATGACACTTGTAGGCCATGGACATCGAGTCTTGGTGGAACAGAATGCAGGCCTGGGAAGTGGGATATCAAACGAGCAATATCTTGATGCAGGGGCGGATATTGTTGATGAGGCGTGTTCTATATGGAAAAAGGCCGACTTTGTCATCAAGGTCAAAGAACCCCTGGAATCAGAATACGAGCTTCTTCGCGAGGGCCAGATCCTTTTTACCTATTTGCATCTTGCTGCCAACTCAGATCTAACCCGCACCCTATTGAAGAAAAAAGTCATCGGGATTGCTTATGAAACGATTCAACTGGGCGATGGATCGCTACCTCTGCTGGCCCCTATGAGCGAGGTGGCCGGAAGGCTCTCCATTCAAAAAGGTGCCTTTTGCCTGGAGTCGAGAAATGGCGGCTCTGGAGTATTACTCAGTGGTGTATCTGGAGTTCCGCCAGCCAAGATTGTCATATTGGGAGCTGGTATCGTAGGAACCAATGCATGCCAGATAGCCGTGGGTATTGGTGCGCGTGTCAGCGTGCTCGATACCAATCCTATTCGCTTGAGATATGTGCGCGACATAATGGGAGGCCACATAACCACTGTTATGTCCAACAGTGGAAACATCGAAGAGGAAGTCGTCAGCGCCGACTTAGTGATAGGTGCAGTGTTAATACCCGGAGCCCGGGCACCTATTTTAATCAGTGAAAACTTGGTTAAGAAGATGCGGTCCGGCTCGGCCATCGTGGACATAGCAGTGGATCAGGGCGGTTGTTGCGAGACCACCCATCCCACCACTCACGCCCATCCCACTTATAAAATGCACGGAGTAGTCCACTACGCCGTCACGAACATGCCAGCAGATGTGCCCAGAACCTCCACCTTCGCGCTTACGAACTCCACTCTTTCGTACGCGCTGGAGATCGCCGACAAGGGGTGCGAACGAGCATTTTCTCAAAACCCGGCATTAATGAAAGGCCTCAACACTTTCAAGGGATATCTTACCTGCTGTGCGGTAGCGGAAGCGCATAGAATTCCATGGGAGGAACCAAAATTCTAACATACAATATATAGGAGGAAACGGTATAAGCTACCCTTGCATAGAATATTTAATTACGGGCATTTTGACGTGAGACGAAATCATCAGGGATAATCATGCATAGAAGATTCACATAAGCCATTCGATTCCGGGTTGCTCGGCCCGGAATCGGTGAATTTCCTCTTTAATACAGAGTTTCGAGTATTCTCTCAGTTGCGATCGCTAATCTTTGACGGAGGCCTTTGTTAATCTGTTTTTCAGTCACGCTAAGAATTGTGAATCCTTATCATTCCGTGCTAATTTGCCATACCGATTGCGGCGGCGCGAAAGATAAAAATGTTATATTTTCTATCCCCTTACTACCCACTAAGATTCTTTGCGGAAAGTATCCAATTTTTCAGGATGGCTTGTCGGGGAGATTGATTTCTGATCCGATGCTTATTGTTTACCCAAAGCAATTCATGATAAAGGGTATCTGGTTCCTGGCGGGCAAGCTTGGCAGTGGTATCTATCCCCGCCAGTTCCAATAAGCGAAAATTACGTGCTCCCATTCCCTTGATTCCGGCTAGCCGTGCGATCTCCTGCAATCGGCGGGCCTTTCCCTCCGGGATGCCTAGGGCTTGACTGACTCCACTTGCTCCCAGCTTTCGTGCCCAACGATTGAAATCTTCCACCCGGTCCACATTCAGGCTTTCCATCCGCCTTTGCTCCTCAGTGGAAACGGCGCTGAAATCTCCCATTCTGGATGCGTATGAGTCCACCGTATAATTATCCATTGCATGGAACATCATGAGAAAAAAAAGTATCATGCCGGCTGCTGTAAGCAATGTCCGTTTCACGTATCTGACAGGAGTCGAGCTGGATGGATAAATTACATCGGCCTCCCACCATCGGCTATCCCGGAAAAGGCATACGAAGGAATACATCACGTAGCATTCCACTGCGAATGGAGCAAATCCCAGAAACCCCAATACGTGCATTTCAAAAAGCTTTATTTCATCAAAGAAAGGGACAGTATAGTGCCACTTGATCCTTGCCCAAAAGTTCCAGAATTCCCAAAGAAACCCGCAGACAATACCGGCGATCATGAGCCGGTAAATTTTTACGGGGCCTTCCTCCTCCATCTTTTGGAGCAGAGACCGTCCTCCAAAGTGGTAGACAATTGGATCCAGCAGGAAGACGAATCCAAGCCATATCAGAGGAAAGGCATGCCGTGGAAAGATCAATGTGATTATCAACATGGCCGCGCCAATAATTGTCATGACCAAAAGTGCAGTCGGGGAAAAACGATGACGCGGCCCTTTGACTCCGGATAAAAGATCAAATGATTCCAGAAGCTCCAGGGTCTCAAACAATCCCGGCAAGACAGTGGCGTAGGCTATGAAATAGCCGATCCACCGGGCTGGCAGAAAAATCTCCATATTGGCGTAATACCAGTTTTTCAACTGGAAGTTAAACGCCTCGAACACAAGCCAGAAAGCCACCGACCATGGCACCATCGTCAAGAACTCTCGCCGACGGTTTACAAGCAAGGAATTCCCTTTTCGCCAGTATACGATTCCATCCACCAGAAGGATATACGACCACCACGCAAAAGAGTAAAAATAGGATGCAAAAGGCTCTACTCCTTGCAACATGAGTATTTCGTTGACGATCAAAAAAACAAGACCGATCCATCCCTGTGCAGGAATCTTTAATTTTTGAGTATCTCCCGGCATATCGTGACCTTTAACTATGTCTTGCATCAAGCCGTTTCAAGGCTGAAGAAAATATCGCTGCAGGCTTTTGGGCACATACCATCGGATAAAATTATGCATAATGCCCGCCGGGGCAGGGTGGATATTTTGAAACCGTGCATGGATAATGGGTAAATCGTCAGGCAGAAAAAGGAAAGTGTAAGGTTGTTCTTCAGCGAGAATCTCTTGAAATCGGTCATAATATTTCTTCCGCTCCCATCGGTCAAATGTTCTGACCCCCATCTCCAGCATCCGATCCGCCTCATCGTTCTGGAAACCGATGAAGTTCAGTTCCCCTTCTCCAGTCTTGCTGGAGTGCCAGACGTTAATCAGATTGGGATCGGGCACTATATTCCATCCGAGCAGGGTTGCATCAAATTCGCGCTTATCGATAAACTGGCTGATAAAAGCTGCCCACTCAATGATCCTCAAACTGACCCGGATACCCAGCTTCGATAGGTGCCGCTGAATAATCTCCCCAGTTTTTTTGCGCGTTTCGTTCCCCTGATTGGTCAGGATTGTAAAAGCAAACGGGCGACCATCCTTATCCAGGATGCCATCGCCATCGGTGTCCTTCCATCCTGCCTCCTCAAGCAGCTTTTTAGCCTTCTCAGGATCATGGGGATATCGGCGTACATTGGGATTGTACCAGAACGTAGCGGGCTTGTAAGGACCTGTGCATATGCGCCCCAAGCCGAATAGCACTCCATCGATGATTTCCTGCTTGTCAATTGCATATGATAATGCCTGGCGAACCCGCTTGTCCTGAAACATGGGGCGTTTCAAGTTGTATCCAAGATATGTATATCCGCTCGAAAGATATCGATATTTTTTAAAGTTTTTTTTGAAAAATTTTGAATTTGTTGCTCGTGCATATTGAAGAGGGGTCAAGAACATGAAATCGAGGCCACCAGCTTTGAGTTCCAGGTACATTGTGGCTTGATCGGGTATGACCCGGAAGATAAATTGATAGATATATGACCGGCCTCCGAAATACTCGGGGAAAGAGACTAGGACAATCTTCTCCTGAGTTTTCCATTCCTTAAAACGGTATGGCCCAGTACCTACTGGACTTCGCGTCAAAGGGCTTTTGGTAATATCCGAGAATCTTAACAGGTGGCTTGGCAAAACCGAAAGTGCACCCCAACTTATTAGGGCTGGGGCATAAATCTCTTTATAAAACACTTTAAAAGTCGTATTGTTGATTTTTTGGAAATCTGTGACTCTGCTATAATCTTCTTTATAAGCTGTGGGAACCTTGGGGTCCAGGATCGTATTGAAAGTAAAAAAAACATCCTCCACGCTACAGGGTGCCCCATCGTGAAACCGGACATCTTTACAAAGATGAAAAGTGATAGACAATCCGTCGGGGGCAATCTCCCATGACTCGGCCAGATCTCCCACGATGTTTAAATCTTTATCATATTTGACAAGACCATTATAAACCAGATCGCCAATTTGATGGGATGCGCTGTCAGATGCCAGAAAAGGGATGAGGTTACTGGCATCACCGATTGATCCGAAAATGATGGCATCGCCATACGCGGGTTCCAACTGATCAGGGGAACTTAGAGGTAAGAGGGCAGAATCGTTTTTGTCTTGGCAACCCGAGATCAGTATGGCCAACATTAAAAAAGCAAATGGGCCCACTTTTTTAGCCCAATAATGATGGATAATTTCCACAAACATTTCACAGGTCGGTTGGCCTCCAATCACCCTTGGTCACCAGATTAAAGATTTTTGCGTCAATAAAAATACGGATCAGCTCTGTGTCCAAGAATCCATCTTCTGCCTCCTCTTTTAGGATATCTAAAGCCTTATCCACGGAGACCGACCTTTTGTACGGTCGATCCCAGGCTGTAAGTGCATCATAAATGTCTGATACGGTGATCATTCTAGATTGAATAGGTATCTCCTCAGCTACCAGGCGGTTTGGATAACCCTTGCCGTTTAGCTTTTCATGATGAGCGTAAGCAATTCTGGGGATGTCCTTAAACTCATTCATCCAGGGAATTTTCTTCAAGAAATGGAATGTATGGGTAGCATGGGATTCGATCTCAAGCCTTTCTCGATCATCCAGGCTTCCTTTCCGAATGGACAGAATGCGTACTTCGTCTTCCGCAAGAAAATGGCATATCTGACCATAAATGTCACGATAGGTACGCGTGGCAATCTCCACCAACTGCTCGAAGCTGCCCCAGGGCATAGGGATGGGTTCATTCATGTTGATAATCATTTGAATGTATCTCTTCACCTCTTCCAACTCTTCCTTCATGTAATGGTCCAGAAGCTGGAAGTGAGAAAGATAGTTTTCCTGACCCTGTTTAAGCAGATAGTCGATTTTTTTCCGGGAATACTCGGATTCAATTTGCTTTTTAATGAAATTAAAGCGTGCCTTGATCAGCTCGAGCTTGTCCGGATAAAGCTTTTTGGCCTTGACCAAGATGTTTTCCCTAACACCAACCTTTCCAAAGTCATGGAGAAGGGATGCATACTGCAACTCTTTGATCTGATCGCGGCTGAATTTCACGAAATGATAAGGACCATCTTCTATGCGATCTACGCTCTCCGCCAGCCCGATGGTCAGGGTGGCCACACGCTGGGAATGACCTGAGGTCGTGGGATCTCGCTGTTCAATCGCCGTCGCGGATGCGGTCACAAACCCCTCGAAAAGCCGCTGGATGTTTTCGTACAGTTGATTATTTTCGATTGCAACGGCAGCCTGGCTGGCCAGGGACATGATCAACTCCGCACATCGATCATCGAAGGGAATAGTCTCTTTCTCGGCAATGGAAGGTGGGTATAGGCGGGTCTCCTTATTTTTCTTGCAATTTATAAGCTGCAGAACTCCGATAATCTCATTTTTATGATTTTTCATGGGGACGGTCAGCACAGATTTTGTTCTATAGCCGATCTTTTCATCAAAAGAGCGATTGTGGGTAAGAAGGTCATAAACATCCTCTATATTGATGCTTTCTCCTGTTATGGCTGCATTACCGGCCATGCTGCGGTTATCGATGGGTAGAAGATACTCAGAAAAATTGAACTCTACCGAGTCGTTCTGAGAAAGCTTGAACCTAAGGTGTTTCTCACCTGTGGGTTTGGTTTCTACCAAATACAGGCTGCCAGCATCGGCATTGGTGATCTCTCGGCTTTTTAATAAGATCATTTCAAGAAGCCGATCGTGGTCTCTCTCCGCTGAGAGGGCGATCCCGATTTTGTTCACTTCCGTCATTTCTTTCGTCCGATCATCCAAGGACCTCTCCAATTGCATTCTTTTTCTGCGTTCACGCAGAACTAACCCTGCTCCTCGAAAAGACCGATAGAACTCCTCATGTTGCAGCGGAACCTTCATACAGCAAAAAAGATGTTCCCCGAGATTATGTTCTGAGAAGCGCTCTTCATCTCCAATCCCCAACACCACCATGGGTTGTGAGTGCTCAACGTGCTCACGCAAACCGTTTTTACCCAATGACTTTGCCTTGGACTCGTCGACCAACAAGATCTTCAACCGGCCAGTATCTTGAAAGATATCGTTATCAAGATCATCAATATCAGTGAGATGAATCTTTTCCATATGAAAATCAGCTTGAAAAGGAGATAAGTCCATATCGGTGCAATGAATTAGCTCGATCAGATCCTCTTTCATAAAAATTTCCTCCCTCAGATATGCCGCCTGAACCTAAGTTCTCCAATGGTTAGAAATTTTAACGAAAACAATTTAATAATTAATTTATCAAATATTATAAAATTATTCAATCAAGGAGTATTTACATTCATTAATTTTTTTATGGATTATCATCCTTCGCGTTCGATCAATTAATTGCCAGTAGAAGATTATTGATTGACTTTTAAACGGCTTTGATGTATGGGATGATAGGTTTATAGAATAAAATTGGCTTATTATTTTCAATAAGATATAGATACGCGGTAATTTCGCAAAAGGCCTGCGAGAGATGGCAGAGAAAAAAAGATTGACATACAAAAAAGCAGGGGTAGATATAGATAAAGGCAACTTGCTTGTCAAGGTTATCGAACCCTTGGTTCGTTCTACTTATCGACCGGAGGTGCTGGGGTCATTTGGAGGTTTTGGTGGACTGTTTGGGCTCAATACAGCAAAGTATCAGGACCCTGTTCTGGTCGGAACCACAGATGGTGTTGGCACAAAGCTAAAAATCGCCATGGCTTTAAGGCGTCATAATACCATTGGTATCGATCTGGTGGCCATGTGCGGGAATGACCTGATTTCTCAAGGGGCTGAGCCTTTATTTTTTCTGGATTATCTTTCGGTAGGGAAATTGAGCGTTGAAAGCGCAAGGTCTATTATTGAAGGCGTGGTGGTTGGGTGTCGCGAGGCAGGCTGCTCACTGATTGGGGGCGAGACGGCCGAGATGCCGGGAATGTATGCTCCGTCCGAGTATGATCTTGCAGGGTTTGCTGTCGGAGTGATGGAGCGAAATAATATGATAGACGGGTCATCCATAAATCTGGGAGACCATTTAGTAGGGCTTGCCTCAAGCGGCTTGCATTCCAACGGGTACACCCTGGTTCGCCATATTCTGAGGACCAAGCGCATTTCACTCAAGCGCTATATTTCATCGCTCGGGCGTATCCTGGGAGAGGAGTTGCTGGAACCCACCAGGATTTACGTTAAACCGGTACTGAAAATGATACAAGAGTTTCACGTAAAAGGAATTGCCCACATTACGGGAGGAGGATTTATTCATAAAATCTCCCGGATCCTTCCCGAGGGATGCAGGGCTGACATTCGCGAGGGAAGCTGGGATGTTCCTCCCATATTCGATTACATTCAACAAAAAGGAGGGCTATCCAAGAAGGAAATGTACCGTACTTTTAATAACGGCATAGGGATGGTCCTGGTGGTCAGCCCGGATCAATCGGAGGAAATGGTGTTTCGGCTTGGGAATTTTAACCTGGATGCCGTCATCATCGGCGAGATTGAAGCAAGAAGCGGAGAAGATCCAAAAGTGGTATTCTCCCCATGCATTACAGGGGGAGCGGCTTGAAAAAAATTCAGCTGGGTGTCCTGGTTTCTGGGGGAGGAACTAACCTTCAATCCATTATAGAGCACGCGGAACGGAGGGCAATAGATGCCGAGATACGGGTGGTTATCAGCAACGTTCATGAAGTTTTTGCACTAAAGCGAGCAGAACGTCACCACATCCCATCTGTCGTCGTGGATCACCGTGAGTTTCCCACCCGCCTGGAATTTGAAAAAGAGCTAATACGGATCCTGCACGGATACGATGTTGAACTGGTGGTTTTGGCTGGGTTTATGCGGGTGCTAACAGAGCACTTCATCCGGGAGTTTCATATGAAAATTGTGAACATCCATCCAGCGCTTCTCCCTGCATTTCCAGGAACCCATGTTCAGCAACAAGCCCTGGATTATGGTGTTCGATTCAGCGGATGTACAGTACATTTTGTTGACGAGGGAGTAGATACCGGTCCTATAATAATCCAGGCATTAGTGCCTATAAAGCAGGAGGATACAGCCGAAACCTTAGCTGAACGAATCCTCCAAGAGGAACACAAAATATACCCCCAGGCCATCCAACTTATCGCACAGGGGAAACTGGAGATCTCCGGACGCCGTGTACGAATCCGAGATCATCCTTCCACCCCAGCGGTGAGCCTTATTAACCCTCCCTATGTTTTGGATCTATCCGAAGATTGATTTAAACTATTGGCTGCGCATCCGTGGTGGTTAGGAGTTCATGCCCGTCGCTGGGTTGTTTTTTTATAGTTCGGGTGGGCCGCTTCCCAGCAGCGTTAGTTACCGAAAAAGCGCCCAATGGTACAAGGGGGTATGCGAAAAGTTGATGACGCTGGAGAGTGTTGGTCCAAGACCTCTGGAAGGTTTTACGTAATTCTACTTTCAACTTATAAATCTAGGAACGCTGCCGCTTGAATGGAAAAAGTTTTCTATAAGTGCATCTGAAAGCTCTATAGACAGAAAACACAAGCATAAGTGGTGAGATCAGAACCCCTCATATAAACCCTGATGGATGATTTTTTTGATATCATCGTGGTAGGACCGCATTTAGGCGGCTTGTTGGCAGCCGCTCTCCTTGTCAAACGGGGAAAAAGAGCGATGCTTTTAGCCGTGCCCGAGAGAAAAGAAGAGGACAATTGGGAAACAGATCCATATGAGCGGGTATTTACAAATCTGGGAGGTAAATTCTTCTTGAATAATGCCCTGGAAGAATTGGCCGCACTTCCGGGGCGGACTCGTCTTGTGAAACCAGTGGTCCCATCGTTTCAAATCATTACGCCACAACTCCGGGTTAATATAGATAGCGGGGATCCAGACCCCCTAGGGCACCTTGCAGAAGAGTTTAATGAAGACCCGAAGCAGATCCATAGCCTCTTCAAGACCCTTAATAGAGTGAAAAAGGCTTTGCGCCAATACTTTCTTCTCCGGTCCCCACATCGGCCGCGCGGATTGAAAGGCCTGATCAAAAAGAGTTTCCAGTCACTAAGCTTAATCCCGTTACATAGGTCCGGCCGCGAGCTCTTCGTGGAGCTCCTTGATCGCTATCAGTTTAGCCCCTTGTTCCGAGCGGTGCTATTATCTCAAATCATGGCGTTTTCTCGCCTTTATTCCTCCAATCCAACCCTCACCTCAGCCGCCCATTGTCTCAGTGTTTTTAAGGAAGGGGGCCAAGTACTATGCTTCGAACGGCCTTCATTGGCTTCGGTGCTAAAATCGTTCATCTTGGACCGCGGAGGCGTTATAATCCCTGATACTACTATTCGTAGAATTCACAGGGCTTCGACAAGTGTTTTGGCTATTCATCTGGAGGATAAATATCAACCATATCTCTGCCATCATCTGTTGGTGAATACGGATATGCGCTGGTTTAATGAGATGCTGCCTGAAGATATGAGAGATCATGAATATTCCAGGCGTCTAGAAGGAATTCAAGCTTCAGGATTTCTTTTTCGGCTGCATTTCCACTTACGGCGTAATGTTGTTCCTGTGGGTATGGGAGAAAATGCCTTGTTCATAGCAGACCCCGAAAAGCCATTGCTTGGCGACAACTTTTTCTCATTGGTACTTGGGCCACATGATGATCCCATCGCCGATCCCTTTAGCACCCGAATCTTAACAGTTACATCTCGCATTCCGCTAACACCGCATCACCTGAATGCAGAATGGATGGCCGAATTGAGCAACCAAATTCTGGAGCAAATCAAGTCATTAATCCCCTTTTTCGAGAAAAATCTTGTGCATATAAGCCACAGCATCTTTCCTTCTATGGACCCTAGCGAGGCCAGTAGATGTCCTGACCAATCGTGGCTCTTTGAATCCGGCTTTACTCCCTTGATGGGCTTGTCATTACTTCTAAATTCAACCCCGTATCCCAACATTTTTCTCACAGCAGATGAAGTTTTGCCGGGCATGGGTGCAGATGGCAAAGTGATAACCGGATGCTTTGTTGCGGACATCATCTCTGGTCGCGCGACAAGATTCATGCATTAAAGAGCAGAATATTTCTCCGCTGACCTGGAAGATAGCATCTAATGGGCGCATACGAGGATCGGTCTTTGTTATACTTTTAGGCAGGATGCAGCGCGTTTTAACATGCTTGAGGGCCAATTGCTAATGAGCGCGGCCGCGGGTTTGTAATGAAATTACCTGAATTTTTAGCAGTAGGCCACGTCACACTGGATCAACTGGAGACGGGAATAACCCCTGGCGGTTCGGCATTATATGCCGCCATCACAGCATCGCAATTGAGGATGCCTTCGGGAATCCTTACCTCTTTGGGTGATGATTTTCCTTGCGGGAAGGTGTTCTCAGGATTTCAATACCGATACACTAAAAGCGCTCACACCACCTGTTTTATCAATCGTTATGATGGGTCCCGCTTTCAGCAGATTCAAGCTGTGGCAGATCACATCGGAGTCGAGTCGATTTCCGCTGAGTGGGTAAATATCCCTGTGGTATATTTTTGTCCTGTGGCCAGAGAGATTGGGCCTGAGCTGATCCACAGGCTACAACCAACCCTGGCGGGAGCTGGCCTACAGGGTTGGCTACGAACCTGGGATGATGAGGGGAGGGTTTGGCCCGTCCGCTGGGAGAATGGGGCATCGCTCTTGCTTCATTTTCAGATGGTGATCATGAGCGAAGAAGACATCGTGGGGATGGAAAATATTGTGGAGGAATGTCGCCGTGTGGTTCCCATGGTCTTTCTTACCCGGGGGTCAAGAGGCGCCACCTTGTTTTTAAAAAAACGCAGTTATTACATCCCGGCATATAGTGCCCTGGAAATCGATCCCACAGGTGCTGGAGACGTTTTCGGGGCGGCCTTTATGGTGGCCTATTATCGTTCAGGAGACTGGAGCAAGGCGGCCATGATAGCCAGTTGCACAGCATCCCTTGCGGTTGAGGCCCATGGAATAAAGGGAATCCCCACAGCAAAGGCTGTATCAGCTCGTTTGAGGAAATTCGGTTATATGCACCCCGTGCCAGTATAACATCCGTACGGGTGCTTATTTCAAGATTATACCCTTTTTGCTTTCTCCATTTGCCAGAGGGAGAAACTCGTGGAGTAGCTCACTCTACTGGATATCTTTCGGATATCGGTCGAACAATCGGGCCCACTGGGAGGTTTCCCTTAATTGGGCCATTATTCTTTTGCCTTTTAAGGGCCACCATATGAAGTCGTGATAGATGTATGAACCGAAGACAAATAAATAAACCAGCGGCGTGTGGAAGAATATCTTCTGGATTTTCTTTAATGGACTGAACCACAGGAGATCGCCTGCTCGACTTGCCAGGTTATCACCCACATGAAATCCGAAATTCACGCTGGATACATCTTCCCCCACTATCTCTATCTCTCCAAAACGGCCTATTCCAAGGCCCTTTTCGTGGGCCATACGGATATATCCTATCTCCATGGGATCGAAACCCATCATGTGGGCAGCTACAGCGTCGATGGCAACGCAGTCAGCCGAGGCCAGGAGATAATTTTTCTCCACAGGGATCATGGTCCTTGGCCCAGGGCCGCAACCGCAAATAGTCCCATCCATGACAGCGAATATGCCAGCGTGTATTTCTTTCTGAATAGCCAGCAGATCCACCAGCGTCTCGTGGATGACGCTATGGGTGTAATGCCGTCGTTTGTTCAGCAATCCACCGAACGCATTCTTCATGGCACCGGTGGTGGTGGTATAAATATGACATTTCATAGTGGGAAGGTGCACTATATTCTTCCCCATGAAAAATTCAGGGATATAAATACCTTCCGGGTAAATCAGAGGGAGGGCCTTCATTTCGGAACGCGGCTCATAACGGATCCAACGAATGTCTTCCGGACGAAAGTTATACTTGACAGGGACATGATATCGAGCATAAATGGGGCCATATTTATTGAGCCGATCGCCCTTGAAGGCATTTGTCACGACAGTATCGTTCTCAACAGCCACAATGTCTCCGTATCCGGCATCCTGGAAAGTTTGGATCACTCCCTCCAACTGCCAAGGTGTAGTATTGGCGCCCAGGTAAGGGAAGTGCCATGAGATATTGTCCTTAAGAATCGTGGGGCTAGTGGGATCCAGTGCTTGTCGAAAACCTGCCATTTCCATCAACCGGCTAATATCCTCAAGAACGGTTTCCGGGTTGCTGCGGATTACAGCAACGGGGGCCTTTTTCATCTTGTCCTCCATGGTAAGGTCAACATGGGACATAGTACATGATGTCTTGCTGAAACGATAGATCCTTTGTGAGAAAATACCATTATATAATATATGTTATTCAGATAATAGACCCATTTGCTTTGAAAAATGCAAACATTAAATGTGCTTTATTGATTATGAGAATATTATGGTTGAGCAGCGCATCAAATTCCCTGTACTACAATATCCGGTGGAAACTCTACGCTGAAATCGATAAGGATTTGCGATTTTTCTCGTGGCTTAAGGTGTACCTTCCAAGCCAAAATCCCTTTATCCTCCGGTTTTTCAGGCAAAGGATCGGGTTCTAAAGCAAGTCGTTCGACTTTGATTTTTTCGTCCTGGGATACGGGTAACTGATCTTGGACGTAAATGGTCTGGGTCTTGGTCGTATAGTTCTCCAACTTGATCAAATATCCATAAATAAGCTTCCGATTTTTCTTGAATACTCCCTCATCTTTCCTCGAGTGCGTTATCAACTCCCTGCTGACTTTGATGCGTTCATCGACCCCCAATTGGAGCTCAAGCTTCTCATCCGGGGCAACCAGTGGGAGGCGGGTACTTCCCACATAATCCGGACCAGAAAAGACATTAACAAGGCCGCGCAGAAAAAGGATGCCAGTGGAGTTTGTAACGGTTGCTTTCAGAAAAGCGTGAGCAGAAAGTTTAGGCACTGTGTGATATTCCAGGCTTGGCTTGAACTCTTTTACGGCTATGGTAGTCTTATGGGACTGACCATTGCCAGCGATGTTCTCCTTTTTGGGAACTCTAAATATCATGGATGTTCCTCGTGGAAAAACCTCGGCTGTTTCGGTTATAGCTTCCATTTCTAGGTCACCGGCCTTCATCTCCTCTATTTCTGGTTTCATTGCTTTGGGCACTACTGATGGAGCCAAGGCAGGCGCTTTCTCTCGTCTAGAGATTACTGGTGGGGGGCTATAGACCCGGAGATACCAGGGTCTCAATTTCGGCGCGCTGGCGCCTAGTGCAGGCTGAGCTGTCGAAAGAAATAAAACCACATCTTTCCAATCCTCACCGGTGTTCTGTTGCACCATTCCATACTGGATCAGTCTCAGAGTTTCTTTTTCTGGATCGAATCGGGCGTCATACATCGTGCCCCATCGTGCCCCATTTACCATATATGAGACCGAAAGCTCCACACTGCCGGCAGCTTCTGCCTCCAGATCGATAAACACAGTCTTCTTTTCCAAGGGCCGAAGAGCCTGGATTTGGTTCAGCTCCTTCCTGAGACGCTCGATCTCCTTTACGATCTCCTTCCGCTCACGTTGAGCCTCCCGGTTAGCTCTGCGCGTGCTTTCTTTATCTGTGAATATAAATTGAATTGCTTCTTTCCAAACATTAGAGTCCATTTTTTGCATCTTCAATTCTCGTGATGCCTGGTCGGCTGCGTGTATTTGGATGGAATCTAGGAATTTCTCCCGGGCGAGAAGTATATCTTCACGATCTTTCAGGCTTTGCTCGCGGTTCCTGAACTCTTCTAGCCTGCCTTTAAGCTCTACCACACGGCTCTCTGTCTCTTGCTTCAGAAAAACTCGCTTCACTTCTGTTCCGAATAGCCGCACGGAAACATCTCCGCTGCCTGATACACGTACTGAATTGTCAACCATAATGGCAGGAAGACCTGTAAAGGCAACCTGTGAAGGTCCCTGTTTCAATGGCATCCGGGCGATTCGTGTGACGATGGCGCGGTCCGGATAGACCGTGACCTCTGCCACTCGGGAAAGGACCTCAACTATTTCTGGCGCTGCATTGACCTGCAACGCGCGGATTGAACCCAGGGCTAGTATGAGCAATGTAATTGCTACAACGCGTTTCACGTTTATACTTTTCATGGGTTTTCCACCTTTCATTCGAATTTTTTCTCAGGCACAAGCATTAAACTTTTTGTTCTTTAAGTTCTTCTCTACAGTGATAAAGTCTAAATCTATGCTACAAAAGCCTCAATGATCGCCGATTGCAACCATCACCAGCTCAGATAATAAGACCCACGGGGCATTTTATCACCGATCATGTCAAAGTTGCAGCATGGTCACCACGAATGTTTCATAAGTAAAATTTTCCAACGTTCCTTGGATTTAAAGTTTTGTCTAATAATGCTAACCCCTTGGATCATTAGTCCGGCATATGAATAGCTTTACACAAAAAAATAACTTGATCCCAGGCCTTTTCCCTAAGATTTATCAACCAATATTGAAATCTATAAAATTCATTGATACATATATCTTATTTATACATTTGAATACAATTGGATACAACGGAAAAAAGCCCCGCGAGGAAGTAAAAGGTCCATCGCAAATGAATAAGTTCACACCGACAGCTTTTACTTTATTTAACAATTTTCAATAATAAAACCGACGTTGCTTTTCAAATTCCCTCCAACTTTCTCTTCTTGACAAAGAAAAAATGTTTGTTAGAATAAAATTGCTAGTCAAAAAATGGGGGGAAGGTTTTCTTGCCATCAAGGATATCCAACCTGGATGAAGTAACCATTCCCCAATACTTCTTTCCGTCAATTTCATCAACACTTAATGTGGTGAATGACTTCAATCCACCCGGGTTTTCAAGGCAATATGATATGCAAGAATTGAAACTCTTGGTGAGATGCAAGGGGTTGAAATTTATTTTCAGATTGAGATCCATCAGTTTAACTCTCTTTAAATGTTCGCTTCCCGAAGTATGAAGCTTGTATTTCCGCAAACAATCTCAGGCGGCGTTTTCAGGTCAATTTGCTCGTGACAATGGCGATAGAGATCGACATAGATTTCAGCAAAATCCTTCAAATCGGCCTTTCAGAAGGAGGCGAATTTGCGGATATTTTTCTGGAACGCCGGTGGGCGACCAATATCGTATGCGAGGATGACCGCATCGAGAAAATCGTGACAGGCCTGGATACGGGTGTGGGCATTCGTGTTATTCGAAATTTAAGATCAGCCTATGCTTATACCAACGACCTTTCACAGAAAAGCATATATGAGGCGGCCCGAAGCGCCAGCCGAGCATTGAAGGGAGAAGGGAAAAATAGTATTCTGGACCTGACGCGCAGGGAAGCCCCCTTCGTATGCACTCCCGTGAAGACAGTAATGCATGTGCCCCTCCAAGAGAAGCTTCAAATAGTGGAACGGGCTAACAGGGCGGCTAGGGGTCATGATCGACGAATTCGACAAGCCCGGATCATATATATGGACATCATCCAGGATGTGGTCATGGCCAATTCCGAAGGGAGCCTTGCTGAGGACCATCGCGAAAGTTTGATCTTGGCGGTCCATGCAATTGCAGCCGAAAAGGATGTTTATCAGACAGCTTACGAACCGGTGGGAGGTTGTATGGGATTCGAGCTCTTTGATAGGCATCCACCAGAGGATGTGGCCCGCTTGACCGCCTCCCGAGCAATAACAATGCTTGAGGCACCGAGAGCCCCAGGGGGACGAATGGCAGTAGTGCTCTCAAGCGAGGCGGGTGGCACCATGATCCATGAGGCGATAGGTCACGGGCTGGAGGCGGATACCGCTCTGGAGGGCATGTCGGTGTATTCAGGCCACTTGGACGATCTCATCGCTTCTCCTCTCATCACTGTGTTTGATGATGCCACTCTGCCAAACCACCGAGGATCATTTGCCTTTGACGATGAAGGTACGCCGGCACAAAGAACAATGCTGGTGGAAAAGGGTGTACTTAAGAGTTTTTTGTATGATCGACTCCGCGCCGAAAAATCGTGTGCTCGTTCCACAGGCAACGGGCGCCGCCAATCTTACCGATTTCAGCCCATATGCCGGATGACCAATACTTATATCGCGTCGGGAAGCGAGACACCGGAGGCAATCTTGCATGACACTTACCATGGGCTATACGTGGTCAGAATGGGCGGCGGCCAGGTAAACACGGTCAATGGAGATTTTGTCTTCGAGGTCAGCGAAGGTTATCTGATTGAAAGAGGAAAGGTTGGGCAGGCTGTTCGCGGGGCCACGTTGACCGGCAACGGTCCCCGGGTTCTTAAGGAGATCGATCGCATGGGCAATGACCTGGGATTCTCCCTCGGCACGTGCGGCAAGGGAGGCCAAGGGGTGCCGGTTTCTGATGGTCAGCCCACTTTGCGCATACCTGACATCGTGGTGGGAGGGCAGGTAGGGGACTGAACCGCGGGTAAGCCTTCGGGAAAAAAAATGATGAAAAAAGAGGATTTAATTTAGCACACAATTTATTGAATCTTGCGATTTTTACTTGACTCAAAGAATCTTAATAATGTATAAATCATTCCATTAAATAATTTTTGGATTATTTATCCTTTCCATAAAGGGAAGGGCGGGTATGAAGATGCAATATTCTGTTGATCAGGACTATGGAAAGGGACAATAGGAAAGCTATGAACGAGAAAGGCAACGGCGTTCTTCTGGAAATCAAAGGCCTGAAGACCTATTTTTTCACTGATGAAGGGGTCGCACGGGCGGTTGACGATGTGTCGCTGACCCTTCACGAGGGCGAAACGCTGGGTGTTGTGGGGGAATCCGGATGCGGAAAAAGCGTGACGGCCTTGTCCATCATGAGGCTAATCCCTCAGCCGCCGGGGAAAATCGTGAGCGGTGAAATCAATTTTGCCGATCGAGGGGATCTGACTAAGCTCAAAGAGCATGAAATGCGGAAGATCCGGGGCAACGAGATCTCCATGATATTCCAGGAGCCCATGACATCTCTCAACCCCGTGTTCCGGGTCGGCAACCAGATTGCCGAGGCAATACAGCTCCACCAGCAGGTGTCGAAAAAAGAGGCGCTGGATCGATCGGTGGAGATGCTCAAGCTGGTGGGGATTCCTTCACCGGAGAAAAGGGTCAAGGATTATCCACATCAGCTCAGCGGAGGAATGCGGCAACGCGTTATGATCGCTATGGCCCTGTCCTGCAACCCCAAGCTTATGCTTGCTGATGAGCCTACAACCGCACTAGATGTGACCATACAAGCCCAGATCCTTGACTTAATGAACAAGTTGAAAGAAGAGGTGGGGACTTCCATTATCCTCATTACCCATAACCTGGGCGTGATTGCGGAAATGGCAAAGAGTGTATCCGTCATGTACGCCGGTGTGGTGGTGGAAAATGCCGATATTCGGACTCTATTCGGAGAACCCTTGCATCCATACACTATTGGGCTATTGACTTCGATCCCTCGCGTGGATCATGCTGCAATAAAAAAAAGTCGGCTTAATACCATCGCAGGGATCGTACCAAGTCTTCTGGAGTTGCCAGTGGGATGCAGGTTCAACGACCGATGCCCGAACGTCCACGAACCGTGCAATAAATGGGAACCTCCACTGGCTCCTCCATCCAACGGTTCAAAACAAGACCATTTGGTCCGTTGCTGGTTGCATCTGCCCCCACCCAAAGAATTATCAAATAGTTAGGATAAGGGATTATGGATAGGAACGAGATACTGGTTGAAGTAAAAAACCTGAAAAAGTATTTTTCCATCTCCGGAGGGATTTTTTCCCGCACAGTAGGCTGGGTAAAGGCGGTAGACGGTGTGGATCTATATATTCGCCGAGGAGAAACCTTAGGTCTGGTCGGAGAGAGCGGATGCGGCAAAACCACGCTGGGTCGGGTAATTCTACGCCTGGACGAGCCTACAGACGGAGAAATCATGTTTGAAGGTGAGAACATCCTGAATTATGACCGGAATAAACTTCGGATGCTCCGGCGACAAATGCAAATTATTTTCCAAGATCCGTACTCTTCCCTTAATCCTCGCAAAACAGTGGGAAGTATCATCGGAGAACCCTTTATTATACACAAGATTGCTGCTAAGAAAGAGCGCCAAGAGAAGGTTCTGAGACTGATGGATGTTGTTGGACTTCGTCCGGAGCATTACAACAGATACCCGCATGAGTTCAGCGGTGGCCAGAGACAACGAATTGGCATTGCGAGAGCCCTGGCCCTGAATCCAAAGCTCATTGTATGCGACGAACCGGTCTCGGCTCTGGATGTCTCAATTCAATCCCAAGTTATCAATCTCCTGGAAGACTTACAGAAAGAATTCCGGTTAACTTATTTATTCATTGCACACGATCTGAGCGTTGTGGAGCATATCAGCAATCGGGTGGCCGTTATGTATCTGGGACGTGTTGTTGAATTGGCCTCAGGCACTAATCTTTATATTTCACCCTATCATCCTTACTCCGAGGCTTTGCTCTCCGCATGCCCCATTCCCGATCCCACCGTTATGAGGCAGAGGATCATCTTGGAAGGGGATGTACCCAGTCCCATCAGCCCACCGGCGGGTTGTCACTTTAACACGCGTTGCCCATATGTCATCGATAAATGCCGTGTTGAGCCGCCACCACCATGGGAGGAGATCACACATGAACACTGGTCAAGGTGCTGGCGGGTAAGAGAAATTCGCAAACTCTGAGCGCTGAAATATATCAAAAAGTGTTCTGGGCTTCCCGCAGTTGATGGAGGGAGTGGGTGCGCGGATTCTTGCTAAGATGGTCTCTGTTAACTCTTTCTATCATACTGGTCTCTCATCTACTCAGAGGTGTTGAAGTCAGCGATTTATGGAGCGCCGTGGCAGCCGCGTTCGTTCTTGGGCTATTCAACGCTTTTCTCCGGCCTATCTTTATTATTCTGACCTTGCCGGTATCTCTCCTGACTTTTGGCTTTTTTATTCTGCTGATTAATGGACTGATTTTGTGGATGGTTTCTGGATTGGTGGAAGGATTCCGGGTGACCGGGTTCTGGAGCGCTGTCGTGGGATCCGTTCTGATTTCCGTTATTTCATTTATGTTGAACGTCCTCGTCGGTGGTCATGGCAGGGTCGAATACATAGAGCTGCGACGAAAAAGGAATGGAACCTGGAGATAAGAGATTTCACCCGCGTGGTTCAAAAATAATAAAGATTCTCAAAATTACCTCCATTTTATAATTTGGCCACCATAAATTAAGCACGCGGAGAATGCCCAGAGATGTAATTCACGCAATTCCTCCTCTAATTCGATATACGCAAGTTATCCGATAGCTTCTAGAATACTACCATTTAAACCCGGGAACTTTCGCAAACAAAGCTTTCATTCATCATTGAGACTATTGATTAGTCCGTGATAGCTCTCAAGGGGCGCAATATCGTTTGGGATCATACTTTGCAAAACCGGGGATGTTATCACTCTCACTTGACACCATGTAACCCTGGCCCTCATCAACCTCCCATTTAATTCCCTCTCGTGTGATCTGGTGGATGGTCTCTGTTTTTGATCTTCCGTGCTTCTAAAGGCTTCGGGAAAACTTTTTTGATCGCCTAATTTAGTCAATTGCATCCTGATTATCAACATCGAGATCATTTGTCAGGCCGCTCCTTTTCAACTCCGTAATATTTTTTTGCGCTCCATTCAGCAATTAAAAGCCCGTTAGCAGATGTTTCTGGTGTTCTACATAATTGTCATCTATTACCCCTCAAGGGGCGTGGGATATCTGAATTCCCTCTATCCCCACAGAGGGAGGAGGGAGCTACAGAAATTTACTTGTATAACTGAAAGCACTTAAAAAAAAGAGAATCCAGTTTTCGAGATGACTGATTCTGTATTAAATCTTTGCAGTAAGAAATAGGTCAATAAATGATAACAGGAGCAGCAAGCATTAAAAAATATTTGATACAATTCGGGAATCTATTTTTTAATGGGTCGGTTTTTGATTGAAAAACCTCATTATCTTTGATATCATAAATTAAAAATCTCTAATAAAAACTTTCCTTAGTTATTCTGATTTGTGGCGCTTATAAACGCATAGAAAGGCTTCCAACTTATGCGTGAGACATTTTCACATTCATCCAAATGGGTTTTTTATATGAAAAATGCGATAGGGTTTGAGTGATCTTGAGATTTTTCTATTCAGGAGGTTGAAACCTTGAATATCCCAGAAAGCCTGACATTTGATGATGTATTGCTAGTTCCTGCGGAATCTGACATCCTGCCTAAGGATGCGGATCTTTCCACTTCCCTTTGCAGGGACATATTACTGAAAATTCCCCTCATTAGCGCTGCAATGGACACAGTCACCGAGGCTGATACGGCCATCACAATGGCAAGGGAGGGGGGAATCGGAATCATTCACAAGAATATGAACATCAATGCTCAGGTTTCAGAGGTTGACAAAGTCAAGAAGTCCGAGAGTGGAATGATCGTGGATCCCATCACAATGGAGCCTGAGCAGAATGTATATGAAGCCCTAGAGGTCATGAAAAGGTATCGAATTTCGGGCGTGCCCATCACAAAGAATGGCAAATTGGTGGGAATCTTAACCAATCGCGATTTGCGATTCGAGACTAATCCGAATCAACCGATCGCCAATCTGATGACAAAAGAGAATCTGGTGACTGTTCATGAGGGGATTGATCTGGAGAGCTCCAAAAAGCAGCTCCATAAACATAGAATCGAAAAACTGCTTGTCGTGGATAAAGACAATAACCTGAAGGGTCTTATCACCATCAAAGATATAGAAAAAGCCCTGAAATATCCCAACGCCTCAAAGGACGAGATGGGGCGGCTCCGGTGCGGAGCAGCGGTGGAGGCAGGTGCGCTCCGTAATGCCCGTACTGAAGCACTTTTGCGTGCGGGCGTCGATGTTATTGTGATTGACTCCTCTCATGGACATTCTAGAGGTGTTTTGGAAGCCATCCGAGACATCAAGAACAACTTTCCGAATTGTCGATTAATTGGGGGCAATGTGGCCACTCCAGAAGGAGCCTTAGCGCAGATCGAAGCGGGAGTCAGCGCTGTCAAGGTTGGTGTTGGGCCAGGATCGATTTGCACAACCCGCGTTGTTGCCGGAGTGGGCGTTCCCCAAATTACCGCGGTCATGGAGGTGTTTCGCGTGGCCCAAAAACGGGGCATACCTGTGATCGCCGATGGAGGTATTAAATATTCCGGCGATATCACCAAGGTTCTGGCCGCTGGTGCCAGCAGCGTCATGATCGGCTCTCTTTTCGCAGGGACAGACGAAAGCCCTGGGGAGATGATCCTGTACCAAGGACGTAGCTATAAAGTTTATCGTGGTATGGGTTCCATCGAGGCCATGAAAGAGGGGAGCAAAGATCGATATGGTCAATACGACGAGGAAAGCGAAGTAAAGCTTGTTCCTGAAGGCATTGTGGGTCGCGTCCCTTATAAAGGGTCTCTCTCCTCCACCGTCTTTCAACTTATGGGTGGCCTCCGTGCTGGAATGGGTTACGTGGGATGCCGCACCATCCCCGAGTTATGGCAAAAAGCTAAGTTTATCCGCATTACCTCAGCCGGCCTGCGAGAAAGTCACGTACACGACGTAATCATCACCAAAGAGGCTCCAAATTATCGTTTAGATTAGAGTTGCAACGCGACTCGGGACATAATTCAGGGCGCTGCGGGGAGAAGAATCAGACCATTCAGACGAAGTGATAAATAAAATCGATGTGGATTAACTAAGGGAGTTGGTTTTTTATTGCGGGTCTACGAGCAATGAAGCATTCTGAATTTGTTCATCTACACGTTCACACTCAATACAGCCTCTTAGATGGAGCCATCCGCCTGGAAGATCTCTTCCAGATGGCAAAGTCCCATCTCATGCCTGCTCTTGCCATCACAGATCACGGAAGCCTATTTGGTGCCATCTATTTTTACAGACAGGCCTTTGAGGCAGGTATAAAACCGATCATCGGTTGTGAGGTTTACGTAGCTCCTGAACGGCGAAGTGAGCGCACATTTCGTCCCGGCCACGAGCCTTATTACCATCTCATCTTATTGGTAAAGAATTATGAGGGATACCGCAACCTCCTGCGATTAGTTACCAGTGGTTACCTGGAGGGATTCTACTACAGGCCTCGAGTTGATAAAGAACTGCTTCAACAGCATAATCGGGGACTCATCGCGCTGAGCGCTTGTCTTCAAGGCGAGGTACCACACCATGTGCTTGACGGCAATATGAGGCGTGCTCGTCAGGCAGCAGGTGAGCTATCGGAGATATTCAATCACAAAAGATTTTATCTGGAATTGCAAAAGAATGGAATGCCCGAGCAGGAGAAGGCGAATCGGGGACTATTAAAATTGAGCAATGAGCTATCATTGCCTGTGGTTGCTACCAATGATTGTCATTACTTGAGGAAGGAGGACGCCCGGGCCCATGAAATTTTGCTCTGTATCCAGACTGGCAAAACGGTGGATGATCAGGACCGCATGCGTTTTCCTACTGACCAGTTTTATTTCAAACCCCCAGAAGAGATGATAGCTCTTTTCGCTGATATTCCCAACGCCACCAGTAATACCCTCTACATCGCCGAGCAGTGCAATCTTGAGATTGATTTTAAGACCACCCATCTTCCTTTCTTCGCCCTTGAGCGTGGTGAAACCCTGGAGAGCCGACTGACCCGTGAGGCTGAAAAAGGACTGGAAGAACGTCTAGCAGTATTGTCTCAACAATGCGGGGAGGCATTTCAAAACCAGGAACCATTATACAGAAATAGGCTGAAAGAGGAGCTCCAAATCATATGCCGCATGGGATACGCCAGCTATTTCCTCATTGTGGCCGACTTTATTCGGTACGCCCGATCGCGCAACATCCCCGTGGGTCCCGGTCGAGGATCCGGGGCAGGGAGCCTGGTTGCTTATGCGCTGAAAATCACCAACTTGGATCCCATCCCCTATGGACTCCTTTTTGAAAGATTTTTAAATCCCGAACGTGTCAGCATGCCCGATTTCGATATTGATTTTTGCAAAGATGGAAGGGATGAGGTTATCGCTTATGTTGCGAAAAAATATGGGGAAGACCGCGTGGCGCAAATTACCACTTTTGGAACTATGCAGGCGCGCGCGGTGATCCGAGACGTAGGACGCGCTCTGAATATGAGTTATCCGGATGTGGATCGCATTGCCAAGATGGTTCCTTCCGCCATCCATATGACTTTGGATAAGGCCGTCCAGATGGAACCACGTCTGCGAGATGTGGAAAAGGAAAACCCACGAGTTCGGGAACTTCTCACCATTGCCAGGGTTCTCGAGGGCTTACAGCGTCATGCCTCAACCCATGCCGCGGGCGTCGTTATCGCTGACAAGGAGATCGTGGAATATACCCCCCTGTATCTCGGCAATAACGAGGAGCTGGTCACCCAGTATGATATGAAGTCCCTTGAAAAAGTGGGCCTCGTGAAATTCGACTTCCTGGGTCTCCGCACCCTTACCGTGATGGAAGACACCGTCCGGCTTATCCAGCAAAAGATCGGAAAGCGTCTTTCCATCGACGAGATTCCCCTCGATGATAAAAAGACATATGAGCTGCTGGCCGGCGGACAAACCAACGGGATATTCCAACTGGAGAGCTCGGGCATGAAAGAGATCATGATCAAGTTGAAACCCGAGAATTTCCATGATCTTATCGCATTGAATGCCCTTTACCGGCCTGGACCTCTTCAGAGCGGCATGGTAGATGACTTTATCGATCGCAAGCACGGGAAAAAAGAAATTACTTACGAAATATCCATGCTGGATGAAGTGCTGCGCGATACTTATGGAGTTATCGTATACCAGGAACAGGTCATGAAGATCGCCAGCATGGTGGCGGATTTCTCTCTTGGTGACGCTGACATACTGCGCCGGGCCATGGGCAAAAAGATCCCTGAGGAGATGGCTTCCCAGGGAGAGAAATTCTTGCAAGGTGCAAAGAAAAAGGGGATTGAAAAAGAAAAGGCTGAGCGGATATTCGATTTAATGGCCCACTTCGCCGGATACGGGTTTAATAAGTCCCACAGTGCTGCCTATGCATTGATTGCTTACCAGACCGCCTTCCTGAAAGCGCATTATCCTGTTGAATTCATGGCGGCAATGCTTACTAGTGAGAAAGACAACACGGATAAGATGATCCGTTATATGGACGAATGTAGGGGCATGGATATCAAGGTGCTACCGCCTGATATCAATGAGAGCAATAGCGAGTTCACGGTCAGGGAGGGCCGTATTCGCTTCGGGCTTGCCGCCGTCAAAAACGTAGGGAGTGGGGCTTTGAGCTCAATCTTCGACGCCAGGAAAGAGGGCGGGCCCTTCCGCTCCCTTTACGATTTCTGCGAACGCATTGATCTGCGCCATGTTAATCGCCGCGTACTTGAAAGTCTTATAAAGTGCGGTGCCTTCGACAGCACCGGGGCTCGCAGATCTCAACTCATGGCGATGCTGGATGACGCCATGGAGAAAGCGCAGACATTTCAGCGAGATCGGCAAAATGGCCAGATTAGTATGTTCGCGAGCTTTTCTAAGAGCCGAAAAGATTTCGACAATGAGCTGGCTTTAACTGATGTGGAGGAATGGCCGGAGGATCAGCGCCTGAAGTTTGAGAAAGAAGCTTTAGGGCTCTACATCAGCGGTCACCCTTTGGAGCCCTATCAAAAGGAAATGCATAGGCTGTCATCTTGGGACACCTCTACTCTGAATGATGAATTGGATGGACAGACCATCAAGCTGGTTGCCATGGTCGGCGAGGTCAAAGAGAAAATCGACCGCCGTGGAGAGCGCATGGCGTTTGTGACCCTGGAGGACCTTAAAGGGTCTGTGGAAACAATTGTTTATGCGCGGGAGTTCAATAAGGTATCCGCATTTCTGGAAAAAGGCACCCCCCTGTTGGTGGAGGCAAGGGTGGAAGCCGGCGGCGAGGGCGGGATCAAGCTCATTGCCTCTGAGATAAGCCCGCTGGATAAAGCCATGAAGCGAGAGGCAACCGCTGTTCATATCAAGGAGTTTGAGGAGAATTTTAACAGGAAGCATGCTGCGCGTATAAAAGAAATTATCACACAAAACCCGGGAAAATGTCAGACCATCATTCACCTTGTGTGTCCCCAAGAGTGGGAAGGGATCATTTCACTGGGCGATGCATTTCGGGTAAGTCCGGACGAAAACGTAATCCAGGAGCTTCGCGAGTCACTGGAGAGCGGAAGTGTGTGGCTGGCTTGAGAACAACTGGAATGCTACCAAAGTTGCATTAAAGGCAGAGAAAAATTGAGCTGTAATATAAATGTAATTGGTAATTTTTAACAATACATTTATATATACTTGTGAGCAAACAAACAGAATGAAAAAGATGTCTCTTGATCTTTTCCGGGATTGAGGAAATATATGTGCAGAGGCATTCACCCCGGGTCATCTGGAGTTGATCCACGGATGGACGTTTCAACATATGAAGAGCGTTATTATCGCCGAGTTGTTCCTCCCAGAGACCTGGAAGCTTATACACTGGCGGTAAAAGAGACCGACCTGCACATTATGACGCGGGGAGTCTGGCTCCAGGAAGCCCGCGAGATAGTTATTCGCCTCCGTCACCAGGTGGAGCTGGCCATCGAAGATAATCCAGAATTTCTTCATTCCCTCAGGCCCGTTGAAGCAAAGGATACGGCTCCCCCAATTGTTCGCCTTATGGCAGAGGCCGCTCAGCTTGCTGACGTGGGGCCCATGGCCGCAGTGGCTGGCGCCATCTCGCAAATGCTTGGAGAGTCCCTGGCGGACTATTCGGAGGAGGTGGTGATCGAGAACGGTGGAGATCTTTACGTGCGGAGCTTCCGTCCTCTCACCGCGGGAATTTACGCCGGGAAAAGTCCACTATCGGGACGCGTCGGCATTCGATTAAAGGCCGAAAAAATGCCTTTAGGCTTGTGTACATCTTCTGGCACCGTGGGTCATTCGATGAGCATCGGTCGGGCGGATGCGGTAACGATCCTGTCAGCCAGTGCAGCGCTTGCCGATGCCGCTGCCACGGCTGTAGGCAATGCAGTTTCCAGGACAGAGGATATCCCAAAGGGACTCGATCATGCAAAGGAAATTCCGGGAGTGGAGGGCGTACTGATCATCGTCAGAGACACCCTGGGAGCATGGGGAGAAATAGAACTCGTTGAAACAAGGGGATTAAAATGAAAATCGGCGTGCTATCCGATACTCATCTTCTTGAAGTTGATTCCCGTTTGCGTGAGATTGTTGACACACATTTTGCAGAGGCGGACATGCTCATCCACGCCGGCGATTTGGTCACATCGGACGTTTTGAGATACTTGCAGGAAAGAAACTTTGAGGCGGTCCACGGAAACATGGACTATCCTGATGTCCAGAGGCTTCTGCCTGACAAGAAGGTGCTCTCGGTGGGCCATTTTCGGATTGGGATTATTCATGGGTGGGGAGCTCCAGGGGGGATGGAGGACCGCATACAGAACCAATTCGAAAGTGTTCAGTGCATTGTTTTCGGCCACACGCACAATTCGGTGAATCGTTTGAAAGATGGTATTCTCTTTTTCAATCCCGGTTCTCCAACAGATAAAAGGTTCGCCAGGAAAAACACTGTGGGCATCCTGGATATAGATGAGGAGATACGCGGCCTAATTATCCCTGTTTAGGGTGTATCAATAAATGGGGAAAGCAGACATACTTCTCGTTATTCAACTAAGGAGAGATTCATGAGCGATTGCTTATGGGCTCCATGGCGTATTCAATATATTAAAAATATTAAAGATCCCAAGCCATCCGGTTGTGTTTTTTGCCAAGCGATTTCAGATAAAGGCAATGAGCGTGAAAATCTTATCCTGATGCGCGATGCTTACGTTTTTATCATTATGAATAGATATCCATATAATAGCGGGCACCTGATGGTGGCACCCCTACGCCATTTGAGCGAACTTACAACCCTCACTATGGATGAGATGTGCGCTGTCATGGATGCTGTCCGGGACAGCACGGAGACCCTGAGAAAGGTCATGGGGGCGGAAGGTTTCAACGTTGGAATCAATATAGGTAAAGTAGCCGGTGCTGGTATAGACGAGCATTTGCACGTCCACATTGTTCCTAGATGGAGTGGTGATGTCAATTTCATGCCAGTGATGGCGGATGTTCATGTTTTACCGGAGTTGCTGGCTCAAACATACGATCAGCTTAAACCTTTTTTCAATGCTCGCAAGCAGAGTCCAATGTAGCGGGAATCAAGGATCGAATAAATCGCAAGAACTATAAATGATTTGATGTCAATTTTTAAAAACGGCTCCGAGCCCTTAATTCTAAAGAGTCGAAGAGGATCTCATGAAAATTTTAAAGACCATATTCATGCTGGTAATGTTCATAGTTATTGTAATTTTTTGTACAAAAAACGCTTCTCCTGTAACCGTAGACTTGCTATTTACTAAAATCGGGACACAACTCTATATGATGATGTTGGGTGCTTTACTCCTGGGAGCTCTTCTGATAGGTTTTACGACATTTGGGGAACACCTCAGGCTCAAACGCCAGTTAAAAAGATTGCGTAAACAGTGCTCTGAGCTTCAGAGCAGGGTAAAACAAATTGAGAAATCCCAGGAAGTATCTGCCCGTGAATCGTTACCATTGCCCCAAGTTGAAGGTAATTCCAAGTAACTTCCCTTCAGCCCCTTTCAAAGGTCTCCGCTGCATCGAGTTGGGATATTGGAAAATTAACATTGCAAATTGTAAAATGAAAATTGCTAATTGATAATTTTTCAATGAAGAAGGTTATGCGTAAGAGCGGATCTTTATTTAATCAATATAAAAAAATTAAAGAGCAATATAAAGACACCATTCTTTTTTTCCGAATCGGCGACTTTTATGAAATGTTTTTTGATGATGCTCGAATTGCCTCTCCCATCCTGGAAATAGCTCTGACCAGTCGAGACAAAGACTCGGATGATCCCATTCCCATGTGCGGGGTTCCTTACCACGCTGCAGCTGGATACATTGCCCGTTTGGTCAACCACGGGCATCGAGTAGCTATATGCGAACAAGTGGAAGATCCACATGAAGCCCATGGCATTGTCCGGCGGGAGGTGATCCGTGTTGTGACACCGGGGTTGATGGCTGAACCGGAGAATCTGGAAGCTCTGAAAAATAACTATCTCCTGGCCCTTATCGGTAGTGGGCCAGTGGGTGTGGCATACCTGGACATCTCCACGGGCGAGTTTCGATTGACCGAGCTTAATGGTGTCACGGAGATTCGAGCTGAGATGGACCGCATTGATCCGCGTGAAGTTGTCCTGCCCAGCTCTTTAAAGACCGGAGAAGACCAAGGAGGACAGTCAACCCTTTGGAACGCAGCTTTAGATGGAAGAACGGTAACATATCTGGATGATTGGATATTCGATGAAGATCATGCACGAAGGCTTCTCCGAGATCAGTTTCAAACCGCCACTCTGGAAGGATTCGGTGTGGGGGACTTCCCGCATGGCTTGGTAGCAGCGGGAGCATTGGTGCATTATGTTCGGGAGACGCAACGATCTCGACTGGAACACGTAGATCGGCTACTGCCTTATCGACGCGAAAACTATATGGTGCTGGATAACAACAGCAAGCGCAACCTGGAGATCTTCGCCAATCTGATGGATGGGTCAAGAAAGGGCACTCTCCTGGACGTTCTTGACCTAACCATCACCGCCATGGGGGCACGAATGCTGCGGTCGTGGCTCAATTGGCCATTGATGGACCAGTGTGCCATTGAGTCAAGGCTGGATGCGGTGGAGGAGTTGGTAAGCGACAGCCTCACGCTGCGCGATCTTCGCAGCGCTATGAAAGGAGTGCGCGATCTGGAGCGAATTACCGGCAAGGTCGTCCTTAGGTCAGCCAACCCGCGCGATCTGATCGCCCTGAGGGATTCTTTGCGCCAGCTTCCTGGGATAAAAAAGATAATGCAGGGGTTGCGTGCAGAATTGCTGGCAGAAGCGGCAGAGATGGATCCACTGACAGATATGGAGGATCTTCTGGGGAAAGCCTTGGTGGATGAGCCGCCTTCAACACTCAGGGAAGGAGGAATAATTAGGAAAGGATACCATCCGGACCTCGATGAACTCCAAATCGCCGCTCATGAGGGAAAAGGTTGGATCGCCCGCATGGAGGCGAGCGAGCGGGAACGCACGGGAATTCATAATCTTCGCGTAGGATACAATCGTGTGTTCGGGTATTATATAGAAATTACACGCTCTCACATCCACAAAGTGCCCGATGACTACGTACGAAAGCAGACACTGGCCAACGCTGAGCGATACATAAATCAGGACCTGAAAGAATATGAAAGCCGTATTTTAGGTGCTGAAGAGCGTATGCTGGAAATCGAGCACCGCTTGTTTGCTCAGATTATCGAGCAGGTTGCCCAACAGGCTCCCCGGCTCCGGGCCGCATCAGGGCAACTGGCTCGCGTGGATGTACTTGCCTCCCTGGCTGAGGTCGCCAGCTGCAACAGATATGTCCGGCCTTCTCTGCGGGAAGATGACGTGATCGAAATCGTGGAAGGGCGCCACCCTGTGATCGAGCAGATGGACTTGGAAGAACGTTTTGTTCCAAATGATATTCGCTTGGACTGCTTAGAGAATCAGCTGCTCATCATCACAGGCCCGAATATGGCCGGGAAATCGACTTTCATGCGCCAAATAGCTCTTATTGTTCTCATGGCCCAGGCAGGCAGCTTTATTCCAGCTGATCGAGCAGAAATCGGAATAGTGGACCGTGTTTTTACCCGAATCGGTGCCACGGATTACCTGGCCAAGGGTTTAAGCACGTTCATGGTGGAAATGGTTGAGACAGCTAATATACTCAACAATGCCACACCCCGCAGCCTGATCCTTCTGGATGAGATCGGGAGGGGAACCAGCACCTTCGATGGACTCAGTATCGCATGGGCTGTGGCAGAATATCTCCATGATATGGGAACTCCTGGACCTCGAATTCTCTTCGCTACGCATTACCATGAGCTGACAGATCTGAGCAGAACAAAGGAGCGGGTTCGAAATTTCAATATAGTAGTGAGAGAATGGGAGGATAGAATTATATTCTTGCGCAGGATTCAGCCAGGGAGCACCAGCAGAAGCTACGGTATCCAGGTGGCCCGATTAGCAGGGCTTCCAGCCCAGGTTCTCGAAAGGGCGCGGGAAATTCTTTCTAACCTGGAAGGCGAAGAGCTGGACAGGGAGGGTATTCCCCGACTGGCAACGGGAAAGAAGATGCAAAAATTAAGGAGCAATCCGGCACAGCTCCAACTTTTCGGCAGACAAGCACCTCACCATCCAGTAATAAATGAACTCAAAGCGTTGGAGGTCAACCGCCTGACCCCTATTCAGGCGATCAATATACTGGAACGACTATGCCGGATGTTACGTAAAGAGCACTGATTTGAGTCATGCATGTATGATTTAGCGGATCAATTTCTTAACCATCTGACCGTGGAACGAGGGCTCTCGGCTAATACATTGGAAGGTTACAGCAGGGACATTTACCGCTTCATCTCTCTGATGGAAAGCAGGGGGGTGAGAGCTTTAGCTCATTGTGATATAGAGGATATTGTGGCCTTTATTGTGAAAATGCGGCAGGAGGGCCTTTCACCCTCAAGTTGCGCCCGTGCTATTTCGGCTGTGCGCACATTCTTCCGCTTCCTGCTCCATGAGAAGGTGCTGCAGCATACCCCCCTTGGCCTTGTCGAATCGCCCCGACGGGTTCAACGACTTCCCAACGTCCTCACGCTCCATGAGGTTGAGCGGCTACTTGAGACCCCTGAAAGGGATACTCCAGAGGGAATCAGGGATCTTGCTATGCTGGAGCTTATGTATGCAACAGGGTTGCGTGTTTCGGAGTTAGTGGGTCTGAAAACCCACCAGGTCAACATGGAAGTTGGATATGTTGTTCCCATGGGGAAGCGCTCCAAAGAGCGAATAGTGCCCATGGGCACAGCAGCTCTCCGGTGCCTTCAACATTACCTCGATGGTATACGTTCTGCATTACTTAAGGGGAAAGATAGCCCTTATTTGTTTGTAACGCGCAGGGGCAAGCCAATGACACGTCAATGGTTCTGGAAGCTCATCCAGCATTACGCCCGGAAATGCCAGATCTCGCGCAAGATCTCTCCACACACCCTGAGGCATTCCTTTGCCACTCACTTGTTGGCAGGTGGTGCCGACTTGCGCTCTGTACAGTCCATGTTAGGACACGCGGATATCTCCACCACCGAGATTTATACCCATGTAACTAGGGAGCGACTCAAGGAGATCCACCAGAAGTTCCACCCATTGGGCTGAATGATTGAAAAATGATCAAATAGCATTGTAAAAATTTGTTATCTTGCAATTCTTAAATGCTAATTTTGCATTGATAAGTGAAAAAACATGTTCGAGGTGATCACCACCCACATTAACGCAGACTTTGATGCCATGGCTTCGATGCTGGCTGCCCGCAAACTGTATCCAGAGGCTGTGTTGGTATTCCCGGGCTCCCAGGAGCGAAACCTCAAGGAATTTTTGCTTCATTCCACTTATTACCTCTTTGAAACCGAGCGGGTCCGTCGCATAGATCTGAATGCAGTTGAGCGATTGATTCTGGTTGATACCCGGCAGCGCAGCCGAATCGGCAAGTTTGCTCAAATCATTAATCGACCGAATGTGGATATACATATCTATGACCACCATCCACCATCCGATGAGGACATCAACGGCAACCTGGAAATTGTGGAAGAAGTCGGGGCGACCATGACTATCATGGCGAGGCTTCTTCGTGAGAAGGGAATCTCCATAACCCCCGATGAAGCCACGGTCATGGCTCTGGGAATATATGAAGACACCGGATCATTCTCCTTTATTTCAACCCGAGAGAAAGATTTTGAGGCCGCGGCTTATCTTTTGTCCCAGGGCGCTAATCTTAATGTTGTATCCGATATGATGACCCGGGAGCTGACCGCCGAACAAATCTCTCTCCTTAACGAGTTGATTGAGTCAGCTACCCATTACAATATCCATGGTGTAGATCTGGTCATCGCCAAGGCATCGGTAAACAAGTTCGTTGGCGATTTTGCGGTCTTGGTTCACAAGCTCAAGGATATGGAAAATTTGGATGTCCTCATTGCGCTGGCCCGCATGGATGATAGGATTTACTTGGTGGCACGCAGTCGTGTGGAAGAAGTCAATGTGGGCGATGTGGCTGTGGCCTTTGGTGGTGGAGGGCATGCTGTTGCGGCATCGGCCACCATCCGCGACTTGACATTATACCAGGTGGAGGAAAAACTCCTGAAGATCCTTCAAGAAAAAATCACCCCCAAACACCATGCAGTAGATTTGATGTCCGCTCCGGTCAAATTTGTTGGGCCTCAGGCTACTCTGAGGGAAGTTGAGGAGGTGCTGAATCGGTACAGTATCAACGCATTGCCAGTTATAGAAGAAGATAAGTTGGTGGGCCTAATAAGCAGACTTGTTGTGGAAAAAGCCGTTTTCCATGGGCTCAAGGATTTGCCCGTGAGGGAGTACATGACGCGCGAATTTTCAATTGTTAACCCCGAAACACCTTATTCGACAGTACTAGCCCTTATCATAGAGCACAACCAACGATTTCTACCGGTGATAGATGGTGACCGTGTGGTGGGAGTGATCACGAGAGGAGACCTTTTACGGGACCTCCAGTTGGACCGGAGCAAGTTCCCAGAGGAACGATCTGAAGATGATCCTGAGCCGCGTTACCCTCGTCCTAAAAATTTATCTCGCCTCATGGAGGAGCGTTTTCCTCCATGGGTGGTACAGTTACTCCGAGGCGCCGGCTCTCTGGCTGAAGAAATGGGTTTCAAAGTCTACCTGGTTGGTGGGGCTGTTCGAGACCTTTTGCTTCGCATCGACAACCTTGACCTGGATCTGGTGGTAGAAGGGGAGGGCATAGCATTTGCACAGGAGTTGGGACGCCGAGAGGGATGCAAGGTCAGCAGTCACCTCAAATTCAATACAGCTACGGTGTTTCTTCCCCATAGGGTGGAATTGGATGTGGCGACAGCCCGGATGGAATATTATGATTATCCGGGCGCTCTGCCGAAAGTGGAGTATGGATCCATCAAACGGGATATGGCGCGCCGCGATTTTACCATGAATACCTTGGCCCTCAGCCTGAATCCAGGCCACTTCGGAAAGGTTATGGACTTCTTTGGCGGCCAGCGTGACATAAAGGAGCGCGTCATCCGCGTATTGCATAATTTAAGTTTCGTTGAAGACCCTACCCGTATTTTCCGAGCCATCCGATTCGAGCAGAGATTCGGATTTCAGATGGTCAAACATACCATGCACCTTGTTGAAAATGCGGTAAAGTTAAATTTTTTTGACCGGATGGCTGGCGATCGTTTATTTAAAGAACTTCAATATATGCTGAACGAACACCATGCAGAGGAATGCGTGCGTCGAATGGCAGAGCTGGATGTGCTACGATTCATTCATACAAGCATCACTTATAACGATTCTATGAGAGAGATGCTGGGCCGGATTATGGAGGTGTTAAACTGGTTTGATTTGTTGTTTTTGGACGAACCATACGAACGCTCACTCGTTTATTTTTACGCACTCATCGATCCTCTTGAGGACTCTGAGCTCGAAGAGCTCTGTCAGAGGCTAGGGATACATTATGGCAAAAGCCGCGCCTTTATCGAGGACCGGAGAGAATTGATACAAGCCATTCGTCGGATTTACTCCCTTGATCAGCCCTCTAACAGTCAAATTAATCGCTTATTACGCCGATTTTCCCTGGAGATGCTCTTTTTCGCCATGGCCCGGACAAGGCATAAATCCACCCAAATTGCAATATCCCGGTTTATTACTCACCTCCGGAGAACCCATACTTTGCTGCGGGGCAAAGATCTGATAAAGTTAGGTCTACCGCAAGGGCCCATCATCGGAAAAGCCCTAGAGACTTTGCTGGATGCGCGACTCGATGGACTGGTCAAGACCAGAGTAGAGGAGGAAGCATTCATTGAGGAGAATTTTATCCATACTCATATGGAATTGAAAAATAGATAAAAAAGGCATCACTGTTTTCAATAAGCTGCTGATTTAAATTAATATAATGCTTTAAATGATATGAACAATCTATTGATATATATAAAATAATTTTTTCCAATAGTTTCTCACCATTGACAATGAGGTTCAAATGATGTACACAATGAGCCACTTATGATTGAGTTAAGCGAAACGATACAGCGGATAACCATTGTGGCCCCAACCCTGTTGCTGGCCGTTATTCTTCATGAAACCGCACACGGGTGGGTGGCGGAAAAGCTGGGAGATCCCACGGCCCGTGTGATGGGGCGGATCACCCTCAATCCCGTCCCGCACATTGATCCGTTGTGGACCGTGCTTATTCCTCTTTTACTTATAGTATCGGGATCGAGGTTTATTATTGGTGGCGCCAAGCCTGTCCCGGTTAACCCGTTAAACTTTCGGGACCCACGTCGCGACATGATGTTGGTTTCATTATCGGGTCCAGCCACGAACCTCGCCCTTGCAGTGATCTGTGCTGTGTTATTTCACATGATGAAGCAGGGAGTGGGGGACCTCCATTCAGAGTTTTTTCTGAAAATCCTTCGTCCTGTTCTTTCTATGCTTTATTTTTCTGTCTTTATCAATGTGTTGCTGGCTGTCTTCAACCTTATTCCGGTCCCACCGCTGGATGGGAGCCGGATACTGATGGGCCTTCTACCTCACGACTTAAGCGAGAAGATGGCCCAATTGGAGCCTTACGGGATGATCATCCTTATAATTCTCATCTTCAGCAGAGTTTTGTTCAGCGTGATAAATCCGATCATCGGATTGATCCTTCGTATACTCCTCTGAAGCCATTAGGGAAGGCCGCGGAGGAGGAGAACCAATTCTCCGCATTTTAGGTGATGGCGATGAGAGTTCTTTCCGGCATACAGCCCTCGGGGGGCTTACATATTGCCAATTATTTTGCCATGATGAGGCGCATGATTGAGTTTCAGAAAACAGATGAACTTTTTTGTTTTCTCGTTAACTTTCACGCCATGACTACAGTCCATGATCCGAATATGCTTCGCGAAGGGACACTGGCTGCAGCTATTGATTTTATCTCCCTGGGGCTTGATCCCGAGCGCGCTTACTTTTGGGTCCAATCCGATGTACCGGAGGTCACTGAGTTGACATGGATACTCTCTTGCTTGACCCCCATGGGCTTGCTGGAACGATGTGTCTCATACAAAGACAAAATCGACCAAGGAATATCCCCCAACCATGGTATATTTGCCTATCCAGTGTTAATGGCATCGGATATCTTGGCCTATCAGGCACAACTTATTCCTGTTGGACAAGATCAGAAGCAGCACCTGGAAATCACCCGGGATATTGCGATCAAATTCAACAATTTGTATGGAGATACTTTCGTCATTCCAGAAGCTGATATTGACGAAGAATTGGCAATAATTCCAGGGACGGATGGCCAAAAAATGTCAAAATCCTATGGTAATACCATCGAGATCTTCTCAACAGAAAAAGAGCTTCGGGAGAAGATATTCTCGATCAAAACCGATTCAGCCACTGTACAGGATAAAAAAGATCCAGAAAGAAGCATCTTGTATACAATATATCGACTTTTCGTATCGCTCAAAGAGTCGGAGCGTATGGCCGAGCGGTTTCGGGCCGGGGGTCTGGGCTATGCACAGGTAAAAAAAGAACTTTTCGAGGTTATCTGGGAATATTTCCGTCCGTTTAGGCAACGACGCAAGGAGCTTAAGAAGAATCCGGAAGGTGTCCGGCAGATCCTTCGGATGGGGGCAGAAAAAGCCCGACATGTGGCTACTGAGACCATGGAATTGGTTCGGGAGCGGACAGGTATCCGTTATTAATACCCATCCAAGTATTTTCATTCGTGGGCTGAATCCTCAACTTATGAATATGAATTTCTTTGAACAATCTCCGGGGTTGTTTCCCTGTTGATGTCAGCATGCAGCGCCTTAATGATGTTGGGCATCATATTTAGCCGGAACCGGATCTCAAAAAAATATTATGACGTACCGGGTCAAAATAAACATCTTTGAGGGCCCTTTGGATCTGTTATTGCACCTTGTGCGAAAAAACGAAGTGGACATCTTCGATATCCCAATTGCATCCATTACACATCAATATATAGAGTATATCGACTGGATGCGGGAAATGAACCTTGAAGTGGCGGGTGATTTTCTTATCATGGCCGCAACTCTGATTGAAATAAAGGCACGTATGCTTCTTCCTTCCACCCGAGTTGAAGGGATGGAGGATGAAGAAGAGGGGAACGATCCTCGGCAGGACTTAATCCGACGCCTAGCGGAATACCAGCAGTATCGAGATGCAAGTCGCATCCTGGAAGAACAAAACCAATTGGAACGTGATGTGTTTCTTCGGGGCGGCATCGCACAGGATGCATCAGCCTTGGACATTGAGTTCAAAGAGGTCTCTGTATTTGCTCTAATGGAGGCATTTCGCCGGCTATTGGAGAAATTGGACCAACAGGTGGCCTTTACTATAGAAACAACCGAAATGTCCGTCCGGGATAAAATGGGAGAGCTAATGGAAAAGCTCAGGCACCAACGGGAGCTTCATTTTGAAGCCCTTTTCAGCCCATCGCCCTCCAGGATGGAGATCGTCACCTGTTTTCTCGCCTTATTGGAACTTATGAGGATGCGGTTTATCAAGGTATATCAGGCCGTGTCCCTGGGGATCATCCGGATTATCTTGGCAGTTGAAAATGGTGAAGGCAGCCCATTTATTCACTAACCAAATAAAACGAATTGTGGAGAGCCTTCTCTTTGCTGCGGAAAAACCTCTAACCGCAGACCAGTTGGTGTCAATCATTCAGGGCAGTAAGCACAAGGAGGTGCTCGAGGCTTTGGCTGAATTGTGTAGGGAATTCAATTCCCAACAGCGTGGTTTCTACCTTGAAGAGGTGGCTGGCGGATACCAGTTCCGATCTTCTCCTCAATATGTCGAGTGGATTCGCAGGCTCCGACGTGAGAGGCCCCATCGACTCAGTCGCGCAGCTCTGGAAACTTTGGCTATAATTGCTTACCGTCAACCCGTGGCCAAGGCCGAGATAGAGGCGATCAGAGGGGTAGAAGTGGGAGGAATTCTTCGTTCGCAACTGGAGAGAGGACTTATCAGGATTTTGGGGAGACGCGATGAACCAGGACGCCCCCTTGTATATGGGACAACCAGTAAATTCCTCGAAGTCTTCGGCTTGAAAGACCTTTCCAGCCTCCCGACACTGGCCGAGTTGGAAGGCCTTGGGAAATCCAATATTGAGAACCAGGGGTCTCTGGATAGATTAAATAAAAGGGAAAAAAAGGAGAGGGTGGATCGGTCAGAAGAAACTGACGTTTCCAGAGAGAATCCCGGGACATGATGGAACGCCTTCAAAGAATTGTGGCACGTTCAGGTGCCGCATCCCGCAGGCGCTCTGAAGAACTAATCCGATCGGGGCAAGTAACAGTCAATGGGAAGGTTCAGATCGATCCGACCTTTCCCGTGGATATTCCTCGCGATCATATCAAGATTGGCGGAAAATCCATCAAAGGATCGGCACCCCTGCGGTATTTCCTTCTTTACAAACCAAGGGGGGTCGTATCCACTGTCCGGGATCCGCAGGGGCGTCCCACGGTGGTCAATCTGATCCATGGAAAAAGACTGCGCCTATTCCCTGTAGGACGTTTAGATGCTGATGCAGAGGGATTGATCTTGTTGACCAGCGATGGTGAACTTGCTCAGCAGCTTATGCATCCACGATTCAAGGTTCCGCGAACTTACCATGTGAAGGTTCGCGGTATACCCTCTGAGAAAACCCAAAAGCTTTTGAAAAAAGGGGCTTACCTGGGAAAAAGCGAGTGGGCATCTAGTCCTCTGCACATTAGTATGCTGCGCCCGCCTCGCGGTTCTAATTCATGGTGGAAAGTGGTCATGGTGGAGGGCAAGAACAGGGAACTCAAGCGAATGTTTCAGACCATCGGCCACCCAGTACTCAAGCTCCGGAGGGTAAGGTTTGCTTTTCTTCGCCTAAAAGGATTGAGACCCGGAGAATACCGCCCACTGGAATATGATGAGGTTCAGCGGCTACGCGGTAAGAAGAACATGAAAAAGTGAAAATGTACCAATTTGGAAAAAACTACTTGACTTGAGATTAAAATAGCATTATGGTTGCCATCATAATACATTGATTTAACTTCTTTAATTTCCAAAAGGTGATGAAATGAACAAATCTGAATTAATTGCGGAGTTGAGTGAACACACGGGATTTACCCAGCGAAAAGCTGAGATGGTTGTCAAAACCATTTTCGACTTAATGGCGGATGCTCTTGTGAAATCCGATCGAATCGAGATCCGGGGTTTCGGAAGCTTCGTGGTAAAGAATTATCAACCATACACCGGGCGAAACCCGAAGACAGGTGAGAAAATCGCGGTAAATTCCAAGAAACTACCATTTTTTAAGGTGGGAAAAGATTTGAAAAACAGGATAAATGCCGGTTAGCAGAGCCCGTAATTTGGATATTTTCGCCTGGGGAATTTGCTATCCTTTATACGAAAAATTCCATTATATCGAAAAAGGTTAAAGCAGGCCTGAAAATTTGTAACCTTTAATATCTCACCTATTATCCACATATCGGAATAAGAGCATGAATAGCATAATATTGGATAGGGAGAAATTGATTTTCTCGGAAGAATAAGTTTACATAATATATATTATCGGAAGTAGAAAGTAACAAAAAATCATAACACCTTACTTCTTTTCCTCGTTCAGCCCGTGCTTATCACAATGAGATCACTGCCCCGTTTCAGATCCAGTTTCTGAGCAGCGCTGTCTTGGTTGGCTGCGATTTCCAGAGCCCCGGAGCTTCCGAAAATAGCCAGTATTTCTCCTTTGGGCACTGCCGAATAAGAGTTCTCCACGCGTCGCAGCCGTTTTTTACCGGCAAGGATCTCGTAGGCACCTTTTTGCGAGAGGACTTCCAGGTGTTGTCGCCGAATGTTGGTGATTAGATTTCCAAACCGGTCGATATGAGTTATCTTTCCGGTAATCTGATTTCCGCGCACCACCGGCTCGGCCTCCTCCAGCATGACAATCTGTTCGATTTCTGGCCCAAGCCGTTCGGGCTGGAGACCCAGCGTGAGATGGGCCGTGCAGGAGGCAAAAATATCCCGTCCATGAAAAGTATCGCTAGCCGATTGAAGGAAGTACTCATCATTGGCAAGCGTGATCACCTTTTGGATGGTCTCGTGGTAAGGCACGAAACAAAAAATTCCATTATCAGGACCCACAAAAAAATAGCGATCAGCTATGATGAGAATGGGATTTCGGGATCCGCCCACTCCTGGATCAACGACTGCAACATGAATGGTCTGGGCAGGAAAAAATGAGTATGTCCTTTCAAGAATATAGCGAGTTTCAAGGATATCATGGTGGGGAATTTCATGGGATATGTCGATGATGGTGCAATTCGGGTTGATTGATAGGATAACGCCTTTCATGGCTGCCACGTATCCATCTGCCATGCCAAAATCTGTGGTGAGCGTCACAATCGGGCGATTAGCTTCTCTTTCAGGATTTGCTTGCACTATAACCTCCCATTATTAGCTTAATGCGAACGGCTGTAAAAAGTTACCCTCGGGCCAGCCTTATAAGAATTGACTCACATCACCTTTTCCCTTGCGAACAACCTCAGGATAATCATTGGATAGGTCGATGATGCTGGAGTGCTCCGCTACAATCACCCCCCCATCGATTACGAGGTCCAATTGGTGACTGTATCGCTCCCATATATCCTCAGGATTATTGAAGAGCTCCTCGTTCTCCTTATATACGCTAGTACTGATAATGGGATGGCCCATTTCACGAATGATGGCCAAACAGATTGCATTATCGGGCACCCGAATCCCAACGGTATTCCGCGGAGTCAGCATAATTTTAGGAACCAACCGAGAGGCCCGTAAAATAAATGTGTATGGCCCTGGCAACAAGCGCTTCATTGTTTTATAGGCATAATCAGAAATATGGGCATAAGTGCTGATATCTTTGAGATCAGAACATATGAAACTGAGGGGCTTGTTTTTTTGGAATTTCTTGATCTTGTAAATACGCTCTATTGCGCCTTTGTTAAAAAGGTCGCATCCTATTCCATAAATAGTGTCAGTTGGATAGCCGATAAGCCCGCCAGCTTGAAGCACCTCAACAACTTGCCTGATCAGTCGTCTCTGGGGGTTTTGACCATTAATCTTCAACAAGGGGCAACGCTTCTTCACTTCTGGCATCTTTCTTTATATCCGTCCGTATCCATCCCAATGATAGACCCAATTTTACCTCTTCTTGAGTACAACTTAATTGGAAATAAAAAAACTTATCAAATCACTAATTTAAATTCTATTTATATTTAATAATTAATAGATTTTCCTGGAAATGTCAAGGAAATAGGATTTAAATTTCATTATTTTTAGGAATCCATAAATAAACCATCATTATTAATAATTACTATATTAATGTTAAATGATCAATTGGCATAATTAAATAATGCTGAGTAGTCATAGACCAAGATGCTATTATCTTGACCAAATCATTTGCGAATTTTTAAAAATGAGAAACCCTATTTGTTCCGCAGCTCAGAAGCGCTGTAATCTCCAAACAAAATGATAAAATCAACAAAACCGAAATATGGTATAATAGATAGGTAGAGAAGCGACATAGAGGAGATGGATAGATCAACTCTGCTATAAAGAATAAAGTGATCAAGAAAGGCGAGAAGCAAGGTTACACGCTGGTTCTAGGCCCAACATTCATAGAAGCTGAAAAAGCGGAAGCTAACACGAAGGCTTACAAAACGAGGGAAAAGCATTATCTTGAAAATATATGGCAGTATGTACAGGTACAGGATTTACCTTGAAGTGAGAAGACGAACATATAGATTATTGTTGGAATGAAAATGGCATATGGAAAAAGATAACAGAAAATATTGAAAAGCTAAAGGGTGTAGTATGTCCAACATGCTGATTTTTAATGATTTATTGTCATTAAAAAGTAATAAAAATGCAATAAGAATAAAATCTCTCCTTGCCCTGTTCTGAGACTTTTAAAAAGGACATTTAAATATGAATAATAAAACTTTGTCAAATCTAATATCTATTTTTAGAAAGGTGTTTTTAATTGACATGTTCCAATAAATATGATAATTTGAGTAAAATTAATAATTATATGATTGATTTTTGTATAATTTCCAAAGAATTTTCGATAATGGATGAAGCGATATTTCATTTGAATCCTTCATCACATGTTATTTAGCCATGAAAATAATGACCTTCCGGCCCTCTGGTTTTATGATTGGTTTATTGTTGACCGTTGTATTTGGAATATTGCTGGCTATCCAATTCGATTTTTTAGAGATAGTTGAACTAAAGTCATACGACGTTCGGGCTCGACTGCGGCAGAACTTCAATCCCGGTCAAGAAATCTCGCTAGTCGTGATCGACGACGACAGTATCGCCAAAATTGGTGGATGGCCTTGGCCGAGGGAGAAATTCGCTGAGATCATCGAAAAACTAAGTAAGGCCGGAGCCAAAATAATTGCCGTGGCCATGATTTTTAGCGAACCAGAAAAGGATACCGGTCTCAGCGTTGTCAAAGATCTCAAGAAGCGATATGAAGAACTCGGATTGAATGAGATCAAGAAGGCAGGAAATCAGGAGTTTTACCAAGGTCTCACGAATCTCATCAATGAGATGAACAATAATGCCAAATTGGCTCAAGCTATTCAAAAAGCCCAGAACGTCATTTTACCCATGTATTTTACAATCGGACGTAAGTTTCAGGGCAACTCAGAAGAAAAGTCAAGGAACATCCCAAAATACATAGTGGACCAGGCCTATTTATCTATTGGGAACACGGAACTTCTGCGCTTTACGAACTTGCCGCCAGTTGAAAAGTTTACCTCCCCTATTCCTGAGTTTAGCCAGGCCGCCCGTGGGATTGGCTATATAAGCATCAATACAGATCCAGACGGCATCACACGGTCAGAAAGACTTGTGATGGAGTTTCAGAAGGATTTCTACCCTTCCCTTTCAGTCCAGATCGCTAGATATTATGCTGGAATGGAGATGGACGAAATTCGTGTCATGTTCGGCGAGGGCATTAGGCTCGGCAAAACATTCATTCCTACAGACAGCGATATGAAAATGCTCATTTCATACAATGGCTCAAACCGGACTTTCCCCTATTTTTCTTTCTATGATGTAATTAATGAAAAGATCGATATGTCCCATTTTAAAAACAAGATTGTGATCATTGGAGCAACTGCTACAGGAATTTACGATACCCTTGTCACCCCGACCTCTATAAACTTACCAAGAGTGGAGTACGAGGCCAACGTGGTCCAAAATTTGCTTCACCAAAATTACATATGGCGTCCATCATGGATGGGGCTGGTTGAGCTGGGATTCCTGATTTTCTTCGGAATATTTTCTTCCATAGTGCTACCCAAGCTGAGGGCCAAATGGGGAGCTATCCTATTTACTGCCATGCTGTTAGCTTTCATAATAGGAGCAACGATTTTATTTATGGCGCAAGGGATCTGGTTAAAAATCACCTACCCTTCCCTCCTCTTGATCCTCAGTTATACTATTATTACAACCCGGCATTTCTTTGTCACTGAGGCTGCAAAGGAACAGGTTGAGGCAGATAATGTGGAAACCAATAAAATGCTGGGACTCAGCTTTCAAGGGCGAGGCATGCTGGACATGGCTTTCGATAAATTCCGCAAATGCCCCGTGGACGGCCCCATGAAAGACCTTTTGTATAATCTTGCGCTAGACTATGAACGAAAAAGGCAATTCAATAAAGCGCAGGCGGTCTATGAATATATTTCAGACCATGATAATCACTTCAAGGATATCCAGACACGAATTGAACGGCTGAAAGTGGCGGGCGAGACTGTGAGTTTTGGTCGTGGGGGAAAAACACAGGCTTCGGCCGATCAACCGATCATCGCAGAGCCATCCGTCAAGCCGACCCTGGGCAGATACAAAGTGGTTGAAGAGCTCGGCAAGGGAGCTATGGGCATCGTGTATAAGGGAGTGGATCCAAAAATAGGCAGGGTCGTTGCCATTAAAACCATTCGATTCGACCAGGATTTCGAGAATGATCAAGTGCAGGAGATGAAGGAGAGGTTCTTTGCTGAGGCCAAGGCGGCTGGACGGCTCAACCACCCGAACATTATAACGATTTACGACACAGGTGAGGATTATGACTTGTCCTGGATCGCAATGGAATTTTTAAAAGGTCAGAATCTCGAGCCTTATACCAGAAAAGAGGGTTTGCTCCCATTGCGGCGAGTTTTGGAAATTATCACCCACGTTTGCGATGCCCTGCAATATGCTCACCAGCACGGTATAGTGCACCGGGACATCAAGCCCGCCAATATCATGTTGTTGAAGAATAGGGATATCAAGGTGACCGACTTTGGAATCGCTCGTATCACCTCAGCATCCAAAACGCAAACCGGCATTATACTGGGCACTCCAAGCTATATGTCTCCGGAACAGGTGGCGGGTAAAAAAGTCGATGGACGATCTGACATTTTTTCTCTGGGTGTGGTTTTTTACGAATTGCTGACAGGCGAAAAACCATTTCAAGGAGAAAGTATCGCCACACTTATGTACCAGATCGCCAACGAGAGACATCCTAATCCAAAGCTTAAAAATGAGCGGATTCCCGATGTCTGCGTCAAGCTCATTGATAAGGCTTTGGAAAAGAACCTGGAGAAACGTTATCAAAAAGCCGGTGAACTGGGTAAGCACTGTAAGGTTATCATTCAAAAAATAGACCAGTTGAGGGCCGCTAGATCGCAATCTACTGCATAGACTAAATTATTTGAGCTGGCGATTTTGGGAGAGCTGGACGTGAATGTGCGTTTTAGCGCAAAGACCGATGTAGGACGTAAACGTAAAAACAACGAAGATAATTATTGTGCCGATGAGTCCCTTGGTCTTTTTGTTGTGCTGGATGGCTTGGGAGGCCATACTTCTGGCGAAGTTGCCAGTAAGTTAGCCGCGGATACCATTCTCCAGGGAACTCGCGATGTTAAAAAATTTGGAGTTTCTGCCCTTATTGGAGAATATGACGATAATTTTTCTATGGAAGCAAATCAACTGGCCAGTATCATAAGGCTGGCTAACCAGGCCATTTATCAAGCCACCAATGAGCAGCCCGAATACAACGGGATGAGTTCCACAGTGGCCGCTTTGCTAGTTTTAGATGGGAGGGTAGTAACCGCCCATGTGGGAGACAGCCGAATATATTTGTTCAGGGACAATTCTATCGAGCAGATTTCTGAGGATCATTCTTTCGTGCAAGAGCAGATTCATAGGGGAATCCTGACACTAGAGGAGGCTTCTCAATCTGAATTGAAGAACATCGTTACAAGGGCACTGGGAGCCAATGATTCTGTGCAGGTTAGTATAGATGAATTTGCTGTACTTGAAAATGACTCCCTATTGTTGTGCTCAGATGGTTTGACCGATATGTTGAATGATGAAGACATCCTTAAAATTTATCTTCAGGAAGGGGGAGACCCGGAACGCACATGCAGCAGTTTGGTGGATTTGGCCAATGAAAGGGGCGGGCGCGATAATATTACAGTATTGATTGTTAACTTTAAAGATGTCACGAAAAGGCGTTGGCCTTTAAGGCTTTTTAGGTGTTTTTAAATCAGAAATAGTCAGATCAAGGACTGTTTTGGTTCAAAAAAATATGGCTAAATATCGGAGAAATGGTATATTCCAAAGGCGAAGGGGGAATAAGAGATGGTGAAACTAATTTTAAAGTTTAATGAGGCCGTCATCAAGGAGATCCCCGTTGAAAAAGACGCCATAACAATCGGCAGAAGTGAGGAGAATGATATCACCATTGATAACATGGCGGTATCTGGCAAGCACGCAAAGATTATCCACGAGGGAGATGCCTATATCCTTTACGACCTCAACAGCCTTAATGGAACCTTTGTTAACGGCGCAAAGGTTTCTAAGACGAGTTTGAAAAACAACGATCAAATTATCATAGGCAAGCACACGTTGATCTTCAAAGACGATTCGGCCCCAGAGAGAAAAGCGCCGATCACTCCATCCGACATGTCTGCCACAGGCGAGACAGTTATTTTAGATACTCGCAAACAGCGTGAGTTGCTTTCCCAAGCGGCACCACAACAGCCTGCGCCGTCAAAACCAGCTCCACCAGCTGCTCCCTCGGCACCACCGCCTAAGCCGCGGCCTCAGGAAAAAACCGGCGTGATAGCCATTATCTCGGGACAGGGAGCACCACGGGAGGTTGACCTGAGCAAGAGATTGACCATTTTGGGTAAAAGCAGTGACGCTGATATTCGGGTGGGCGGATTATTCGTCGGCAAAACAGCTGCATTAATTAATCGTAGACCTCAAGGTTATTTTCTCTCATATTCTGAGGGGATGTCCAAGCCCAAGGTCAATGGTAAATCAATGACTACCCAGCTACAGCTCAACGACGGTGATCAGATCGAGCTAGGTAATACCAAGATGCAGTTTTACTTGCGCTGAAAAAGTTGTCATAAAAAGATTTGGTTGACTTTTAGTTCTCCGAAGAAAGTTATCCTCCACCATGTTCATTCCCTTGTCGCCTAAATCAGGCCTTTAAGTTGAAATACGCACTCGGCCGCCAGAGAGAAGCTCTGGTGGCCAAGTCCGGGAATAATCAGATATTACTGCCCGCTGGATATTAAACAAAATTTTTATTCTTATGATCTTAGGCAAGCTTTAATCCAGCATTTTCTTTTTATAAAATCATTCCACTAGATTTAAAAAACATTCCTTAAATACCAAATCCTGCACCCATTATGGCTTTGCAGCAAAGGTTTTTTAATAGACAAATCTTCAGTCAAGTGATATGATGTTATAAAACAGTGGATGAGAGTGAATATGATAATTAGCTGAAGGGAGGTGCATTCATGCCTGTGGAGATAGAATACTTTGGGTGGGTGACTTTTCGCTTTATCACCGAAAATGGAACACGAATTGTGATGGACCCTTTTCTAGAGGGAGATGAGCTGAGAGGTATTCCACCTGGGGCCGCCACGGTGAAAGATTTATCCGACACCCATGTTGTTATGGTAACTCATGCTGCTCAGGATCACTCGGCACAAACGGTGGAATTGATGAAGACGAGCGGAGCTACCCTTTTCTCACCCCCGGATGTGAGCATGCGAGTTGCCAAGGCGGGCATCCCATCGGAGCGAGCGTTTAGAATGCTGCAGGGCGTTCAATTCCGTATCCGAGATATCAATATAAAGGCCCTTGAAGCCTCTCACATCTCAATGTCGGAGTTCGAAGGTCATTGGCTCACGGGAGTTCCACTTAGCTTCATTGTAGATTTTGGAGCGGATGGGAAGATCTTTTTCAGCGGGGACAACGCTCTGGGAATGCATTATCGTTTTTTCGGAGAGTTTTACCAGCCGGATCTGGCTATCCTGGGAATTGGCGGTGTGGATGTGCATGGGCAGTCTCTAACTGAGCTATACCCGAACGAGGCTGCAGTTGCGGCAAGCTGGCTTAATGTAAAGACGGTTATACCCATGCACTTTCGCGGCAACGAGGTCCAGGAATTGAAGCAAGAGCTCGCCAGAGTGGCTCCGGGGGTGGAGTTGGCGATCATGAAACCCGGAGAGCGGCTGCGCTTCGCTCGCCCACAAGGCGTAATACGATAATATATAGGGCAAAATCTCCTGTAAGAGACACTTTCTAGACCCCAGAGCTTTTACCAGTGAACTCACAGGGGCTTTAATCGCGATAAATAGGGAAGGGATGGACGTGTCAGTACCTTAGATGATCTATGCAGACGATAAAGGCCAAATTTTTAAGTATCCCACAACTGGAAATGGTCGGATCGAGTAGAGGTTTGTTCGTCAGGTATCAGAGCAGTATCTAATTCCATTTACCCTGGGACATGAGCTTTTCCACATGCCGGGCCGTCTTCTGTAAATGTCGATCTTATTTAAAAGCGCTTTTTGTTGCTGGAAAGTGTCAGGATAAGCCTTAACAGCTTCCAGGAGCCTTATTACCCCCGCTATTATCGGCCAGTAAAATAATACTTTCCGCAATATGATGGAAAGCATATGCACCGTCAGCCATACCGGCCGCTTCCTCTTTATTAATCCCCTCACCTTCCCCGGACTTACTGACCAGGAGGAGGAATTTGAGGCAATCAAACGCGTCATGTCGGAATCCAGGATTCACCTAATCCATATTCACAATCTCAACATCGACCCGGAAATTTATCAGAGGGCCATACAGCTTAACCCTGGACGCCCTACCATGAGTATTCGTGAAGCCATTAGGAGAAATTAATTGTGATTTCTATAAATTATATATTATTATATCAACCCATTTCTAGGAAATTTTGCTGCCTCTTAAACTCTCGATCCCGAATTCTACCCCCATTTTTTTATAGAATTATACGTTAGGTTTCCATAGATCAGAGAGACTCCTCCCTTATTTTTTATCGAGTCATGTCTTTGATGCTGAGATATGCCTTTTGGGCCGAATGCAATCCGATATATGGAGGTGCTCTGATTTCGAAAAAAGTTCGCCTATTTTCTAGCCGTAACAGCGTAATCCTGCTCACCGAAAAAATAATCATTCAACATTTCGAAGTTTTTGTGGATTACCTGCAATGTGGGATCCTCCCCGGGATTAAAAAGGCGGAACTTGACCTCTTCATTGCACGGGGACAAAAAGATCACCCGAGGCTCAAGGAACCCGCAGCTTTCCAGTAGAAAGCGTAAAGCCTCGGGGTGGATGGGCCGCATATGGGATAGATCCAGCCAGAAATAGTTGGCTGAGACCAGCAATGTCAGAGGATTGGGTGTCTCAAGGGCCACAAGGCCGCCTTTTCGAATCTTGCGATGGCAGAGTGTGATAAAATTTATCAGTGCCTCGGTCCCCAGATGTTCGATAAAATGGGAGGCCATCATCCCGGCAAGGCTCTCGTCAGGAAGCGACTGTAAATGATGAAAAGCGTCCTCCAGACATACATCAAGACCTCTTTCTCTGCAAACGTGTACCATGTCCTCGTTGAGCTCAATGCCCCTGGCGGGAATGCCCGCATCGCGAAGCATCTCCAGAAACTCGCCTCGTCCGCATCCCACGTCAAGGATGGGCAATTCAGCATCCAGGGACTCGCGAACCTCTCTGAACAGCGGCATGTATATCTCCTGGTGCTTGAGGATCTCCTCCCTGGGGCCTCTGAATTTATTCTCGAATAAAAAGTACTGGTGGTCTTGAAGATGGCGGGAATGCTCCAAGATGCGCTGGGTTTCCTCCTCACCCATTCCTGCTTTTTGACGAAGCTCAGTCAGGATGATGTCCAAGCGTCGTTTTTGAAGCAGGTTTTCCTGTCGCTGCTCAAGGTAATGCTGGAAGAGTTCTCGATGCCTCTCTTCAAGGTGTTGAAAAGCTTCCTTTAATTGCTGATGTGCATCCCGGATTCTTTCGCTTTCCTTTTCCTCCTCAGCTTCACGTTCAGCTACCCTTCTTTGCAGCATTTGGATATATGTATCGAGGCTGTTAGAACGGGCGATGAAATTTTCTTTAAACTCTTCCAATGTTCTATTAAATTCATGCGAGGTTCTGTTCAATTCATGCAATGTTCTATCCAATTCATGCGAGATATTGGTTTGCAGGATATCAATCTGCCCAGCCTGCATGCTGAACGCCTCCTTAAAAGCGGTCTGCATGAGTGCATTGAATGTTATCTGCTCCCGAAGGACCAGACGACTATAGGGCATCATAACCTTTCTCAGGATGCGCTTGGCCAGAATGATAAAAGGCCCCAGTATCCGTCGATGGGAAGGGATCGTTCCGGAAGGCAGCGTATTGGCATCCAGGTTCAATAGATTCAGAAGCTCGGCCGTCTCACCGGGGTGCGGTTGATCCGCCGTGCTTTTCTCCTCTCCTGTCCGCTGGCGAATGTTCTGCTTGATCTGTTCCATGATCGCCTCCAACCTGGCCTCGCTTCTGGAAGCTGTGCTGTTCTCCATGGTGTCAATCTTCCTCCTGCACCATTGCCATTGGCATTAAGATTCCACCGATGCGAAGGGCGGAAGATGCCAACATCCTTGATCCTCGATCGGACAATTAGTGGATAAAAACGACTTCTGTAGTCATAGGCGTAACCGTCCCTGGCATGGACCGCAAGATCCAGGTAATAGCGCCCTTCTACCAGGTTCATGCTGTCGAAGTTCAACACCATACAGCCGGGTCCTAAGATGGGGGGCAGCGACACACGTTCAATGTCTGTATTGGAACCGTAGCAGCACATGCCCTGGAGGTTGAAAATTCCGATACCAAAAACGGGATCATGAATCTTTTTATGAGCCGTGTATCTCATTTCCACTCGCAAAGACTCGCCCGACTCGATTACGTATCGCTCACGGCCGCGCTCATCCACTAGCTTCACCGAGGTAAACTCTACCTCCTCGCTTCCCCAGCGCCTTTTCACTGTGCCATCGGACCAGCAGCCCACAACGGCCTTTTGGTCGATGCTTTCAGGCTCGGCTTGTTCCGCTTCCTCTTCTGGCATGATCGGAGGCAGCTCCTTCTCAAGAGATTCGGCCGCAACAACGCCAGCTCCCGTGTCTGATTTCTCCATGGTCTGCTGCGCAACTTCCTCTTTCAAGTCGAGGCTTTTTTTCTCGGCCACAGCCATGAGATAAGCATCGATAACCTGACGTGGATTCCCATATTCCCGAATCACTCCACCATCTAGCCAGAGGGCCTCATCGCACCATCTATCCACCGCATCCATGTCGTGAGAAACGAGGAGGATGGTCTTCCCATTGCGCTTGAACTCTGTCAGCTTGTCAAGGCATTTTTGAACAAAGCTTTCGTCGCCGACGGCCAGAACTTCGTCAATAAGGAGGATTTCGGGATCTACGTGGACAGCGATGGAGAACCCAAGGCGCATGAACATTCCTGTGGAGTATGTTCGCACTGGCTCGTCGATGAAATCTTCCAGCTCGGCAAACTTGACGATATCATCGAAACGCCGTTGAATTTCCCGCCGGGTAAGGCCCAGGATTATACCATTGATGTAAATGTTCTCCCTCCCCGAAAATTCCGGGTGAAAACCGGCTCCAAGTTCCAACAAAGCGGAGGCCTTTCCCCTAATGAAGATGCGGCCCCGATCGGGCCTGTAAATACCCACCAGCAACTTCAAAAGGGTGCTTTTCCCCGATCCATTTCGCCCGATAATCCCAAAAGTCTGACCTTTTTTCACTTTCAGGGAAATCCCCTTGAGGACTTCAAGGTAAACTTTCCGGTTTCGTCGTCTTAGCCAATGTCCACGGATCAAAAAAGTCTTCAGTGTGGTCTGACGCTTCAAAGGGCTCCGTTTTTCAAAGCGTTTGTGCAGATCATTAATCTCAATGGCAAACACCCTTAAATCTCCTCGGCAAAGCTCTCACGCATCTGATTGAAAATCCATGTACCTATTAACAGTGTAAGAAAGGAAAACAGGGTCGCAAATCCAAGGATATCCCATTTGGGCATCCTATTATAAAAGAATATATCCTGGTATGATACCACAAATACTCCCATGGGGTTCAAGTGCACCAAGGCCCGGTATTTGGCCGGAATCATGTCCATGGGGTACAAAATGGGCGATATGAAAAACCACAGGGTAATGATGTTGGTCAGCAAATGCTTTATGTCGCGAAACTGCACGTTAAGGGCCGATGTGGCGCTAACAAATCCCATGGTGAACAATAACTGCCCGGCAATTACTATGGGCAAGGCAATCAAAGCCATCCCAGGCTTGATGCCAAATGCCACTAAAAAGATTGCCAACATGGGAAGGCTGAAAAGAAAGTTCACCATGTTGGCCAGCACACGTACGGTTGGAAGGATTTGCGGTGGAATCATAGCGCGGGTCAGGAGCCCTGCACCATCGACAATTGAAGTAACGCCCTCCAGCGACGCGGAGGAGAACCACAACCATGGGATGAGGCCGCAGAACATGAATACCGCATATTTCTCCATTTCGATACGCAGATACACGGAAAATACCAGTGCATAAACGCACATAAGAAGTATCGGGTTGAGGAAAGTCCATATAAATCCCATTACGGACCCCCGATAGCGGAGCCGCACTTCTTTGCCCACCAAGGAGTTGATTAATGCCCGATACCTGATGAGTTCGATCAGAAAGTGGACCATTTAAAACACCTCTTTCTACCTAGGGATGATCATCGCTGAAAAGTTCTTCCCACAATTGATGGCTGGGTGGACCGGATCTGCCCCGGTTCTGTGGTGCCTGAAGACCCCTGCTCTACTTCCACTCGAATATCCGACACGGCCACGGCTAGCTCTCGTCGATCGGGGTTTTTTCCCTTTGTCCATCGATTCGGAACAGCCGTGTAGTTATAGCGAAATAAAACCGCATGCATACCCGGCTTTGAGAGTTCTGGAGGGATGGGAATGCGATAATCCGCCCATCCCCAATGTAAAGTTTGCCTGGTTAACAACCTGCCATCCATCATCAGGTTGACTTCCTGCAACGGCAAGCCTTCATACTGAATGGGCATCATATGCAATACGAGAGCCATCCTTTGTCCCTCTGGAACCCGGATGGCTATTAAAGATTGATCGGCGGACGACCAATGGTAACTAAACCCATCGGGCGTCTGCTCTCGGTTGCTCCATCCATTCAGGAAATAAGCCCTGTGTCGGTCTGGCTGGCTTTTCCTTATGGCTTTGACACGGTAAGCTACCAAGCAAGCATCCTCGAAAATACTTTCTAATGGAGCAGTGCGTGGAAGCTCTTGCCGAAGCTTTCGTAGGGAGGTGGGCGGGATAAATTCTTTGTGAAGCAAAACATAGCGGACTTTATAAAACTCCAGAAGATCATTGGCTGCCGCAGCATCATCCGAATCAAGTGGTCGTCTGGCTAAAGCACCAGGATCCTTTAAGTCCCGAAACAGGGGCACATTGCGCCATATATCTGTAAAAAAAGGATATGGCCTCCCCAGGTGTCCGCCAATTCGTCGCGCTTTGTGAACCATCTGGTAGAAGGAATACTTGACAATGCGATCGTCAAGTGGAATTTCCAATATAGTAAAAGGTCCTTCTTGCTTAACCTCTTCCCATATGCGGTAGTGAAATGACGAGACTTCTGCTTTTTGAAGAGGTAATGGCACGGCCAGGTATTCGAAGACCAGAATGGCTCCAAGTGCCATCGCTATGTGCCTTTGAAGCCATCCGCGGCGATAAATTTCCTGGAAGCCCTTGGCTCCCAGCACTGCCATGCAAATCAGTGCAATTGGCGCAAACCGGGATGGCGTCCGCAGCCCGTTAAAGCCTGGCAAATGGTGAAGAAGCCAGAAAGGCAGTGGAATCCGATGGCCGCTGAACCGCTCTTTTCCTGCCAGGTGGAGCCAGGGTCCCAGAGAGAGAATCAGAAATAAGCATGCCGCAAAGACCCAGAACATCCCTCGCCGGTCACGCCACGCAAGTGAACCAAAAAGGGCCAGGCCCCACACGCTGTAACCCGGAAAGACTGTCTGCTCGATAACATTGCCAGTAAAAGTTGCATATAAATCGCTAACCTGTTCGCCCCATAGCGGGTGAAGCAGAGACGGGAGTCCCCATGCCAAAAGATCAGCGCTGAACTTGGCCGCCTCCTCAACGCCAAGATATAGATATCGCTCGTGAGCGGTTGCTTGCAAGAGCGGAATCATGAACGGAAGCGATGCCACCACCCACAAGAAAAGTATTATGCTCCCGTTTTTCAGCAAACTTCGCGTTACTTTGACACGCTGGATCATAAGTGCCCATCCCAAATAAATAGCGGTAAACAGAAGCAAAAAAAGCGTGTAATAGACCGATGTGATATTATTTAAAAATAGAAAGAACCCCGCCGCCACTGCATCTCGATGCTTTCCAACTTCAACCGTCCTGATCAGGTAAAGGATATAGAACGGGATCCATTGGTGATTGGCGAGGTTCAAGTGCTCCAGGCTCTGCGAAAGGTGATACGGGCAAAAGGCATAAATCAAGCCTCCCAGGAAAGCCGCTTTCCAATCTCCCAGAAGATGACGGATAAGAAGAAATGCCCCAATCCCGGATAAGGGGAAAGACAGCAGGATAATCACATTGTAAGACGCCACAGGGGCCAGAAAGCTCTGTAGCATCATGGCAAGCGATATCCAGTACGCGAAATTTAGTGAAAATGGAAATTTCACGCCGGTTGGGAAGAAGATGTCCTGAAAATCATAAGTGATGTGGCCATGCAGAATATGTTCCCGAATCCAGGGGAAATACCATAAGGTCATCCATGGATCGCCGTCTCCGGGATACATCCCCTTAATATGCGGGTACATGGGCAGGTGATCGGAGATAGACCATGTCAGCGGAAAAGTGAGGAGAATGGTCAAAACCATATATCCAGCGAAGATTGTAGCATACCATGGCCACCATTTAGGACCTTCTCTTCTGTTTCGCCCGAACTGTTCAGCCACTCCTTTTTTCTCCACTGAAAATGGCTCATCTTCTATGAGATTGCACTACGTCCCGAAGCACACCCGCCGCCTTCTCCACGTCCTTCTCGGACATTCCAGGATAAAGCGGCAATGAAAGCACTCGCCGAGATGCGTCCTCCGCCACCGGGAACATCCCGGGTCGGAACCCGAATCGATCGCGATAAAACGGATGCAAGTGGAGCGCACGGAAGTGGATCCCAATCCCCACCCCGTGAGCCTGAATCTCGTTCATGATCACATCGCGGTTTGTATTCAGCATCTCGTCCCGGAATAGTATGACATAAAGATGATGCGCATGGAAGCATCCGGGCATTTCGCGCTTCAAGGGGATCACCTCATCCAGTCCTTCCAGGGCTGCATCGTAAACTCTGGCCAGCTCCATTCTAACCTTCCAGAGCCGCTCCACTTTTTGGAGCTGAACCAGCCCCAGGGCAGCCTGTATGTCAGTCATGTTGTATTTGAAGCCAGCACGGATGGTCTCCCAGTGGCGATACCCTTCCTCGGAATATCGCTTCCAGGCATCGCGACTGATCCCGTGAAGGCTGAGAACCTCCATCTCATTGGCCAGCTCCTCATCATTGGTTGTTACCATTCCCCCCTCACCTGTGGTGAGGTTTTTCGTGGCATAGAAGCTGAAACAACAGCTCCATTTGAAGCCCCACTCTCCAAGTTCGCGGTATCCACTTCCAATTTTGGATCCGCGATATCCGGATTCCAGTGCATGGGCTGCATCCTCCACCACGGCGAATCCGCACTGTTGGGCTATCTCCAGCACGGTCTGCATATCAACGGGACGCCCGGCAAAGTGCACGGGAATGATGGCCCTGGTGCTTGCACTCAAGGCAGACTCCAGGCGAGAAACGTCCATGTTAAGTGTTTCAGGCTCCACATCCACGAAAACGGGGCTCGCACCGCAATGAACCACTATGTTGGCAGTTGCCGGGAATGTGATGGGAGAGGTGATCACCTCATCCCCGGCTCCAATACCCATGGCTAAAAGGCTCAAGTGCATACCTGCTGTGCAAGAATTTACACCCACTGCGTGGCTGCTTCCCACGAATTGCTTGAAACAATCCTGGAATCGATGGGTCCTCGGGCCAGTGGTTATCCAACCGGAGCGCAGCGCATCCGCCACTTCTGCAATCTCGTCTTCCTCGATAAAAGGCCGGGAAAACGGAAGGAAATTGAAATCTTGATCTTTTACTGGCTTCATTGGTTCCTTTAAGCCGGTCTTTTCTGGATGGTTGAAATGGTCTTTCGCGCCAGACAAATAAGTGAGCCTCCGAAACAAAAGGAAAAGTAAGGGATAATATTAGCTTCGAGACCGAAGATCCATCCCAGGAGCGGATCCAGTCTGGAGGCACGAAGGTAATCCAGCGGGTGCGGCCGACGCCATTTCCCCCATAAGCGCTGGATCAGCATTAGGGGGAACAAGAGCGTATTGGCATAAGAGATCAGCTCGATTCGAAAGCCTGCAATCTCCATAACCCTCTGCAAGTTCTTCGCTGAATAGCGCCTAATGTGGCCTGCATCATCCAGGCTGCTCCAGAGCCAGTTGAAAGCAGGGGCTGAAATGATAACCAGCCCATCGTTCATTAAAACACGATAAATTTCCTTCAAGGCCCTCTGGTCATCCTCCATGTGCTCAATAAGATCTAGGGCCGTCACAAGATGAAACAGGTTGTCTTTAAAAGGGAGCCTCAAAACATTGCTGCAAGCCAGCAATCGAAATCCTCGTCGAAGGCAAACCTGGAGGGCGCCGAAGTCCAGATCCACACCCACGCTTGATCCAAGAGGTTGCAACAACGAAAGGCTGGCGCCCGTGCTGCAGCCCACATCCAGAGACCTCAGAGGCCGCTGTCGGGGAACAGCTCTTTCCAGCAGCCTAAACAAAATCTTTCGACGCGCCCGAAACCACCAGTGGGACTCTTCATGCTGGGCCAGCACACGCCGGATCTCATCTCTTGGATCATGGCATCCGGGATACATCATTGTGCATCATCTTTGCCCTTATATTCCAGCATACAGCAGCCCGCGCAATCCATGAATACTTTTTTTGCACGCAGTTGGCGACGAATTTTGCGGAATCCGGGGCCGTTCCAGATGCTTCGCACCCGTTCCTCACGGACATTGCCCAGCGATGATCCAAAACAGGGGATTACATCTCCCCGCGCAGTCACAATCATTCGAGACCAAGGGGATCGACATACATAGCTGGTAAGGTCCAGACGGTTCTCATAATGCTTGACGATCTCCTCAAGGGGAATGCTCGGCTGGGCAAAACGCACCCCCACTCGATAACGTCGTGCACGTTCCATGACCATACTATATTGTTCCCTAAGCAATTCCCCTGGGATAGTCTCTGATGCGTCAAGCTTTTTGGCTTCCGCTCCCATGGGTGCTGTCCGGGAAGTATCCAGGCTGAAAGGGTTGAACAATGTAAAATTGCAGATGTCCAGTCCCATTTCTTCTGCTTGGTCCAACATAAAAGCCAGATGTTCGACATTATGCCGCGTGATCACGGTGGTGCTCCCCAGCTTGGGATATCGCTTGTTAGCGTCCTCCCGCGCCTTCCTGAGGTATGCAATCCCTTCTCTGGACTTTCGGTGCGCGCCCTGCTGCTTCACAATCTGATCATGTAACTCTTCTGGCCCTTCAAGTGAAACCATGATTACCAGAAGGCCCGGACGAAAAACATGCCGGGGTCCACAGGCGGCAAGGATCTGGGCGATTTGTTCATTCAAAAGGACCCCATTGGTGATCAAGTGGCATCGATGACGCCTCGAGGCATTGGCCACTAGCTCCGCCAGATCCTCGCGAACCAGAGGCTCGCCGCCTGTAAAAGTTATTAGCGTCCATGGGCTCAACTGGTCCACTACGCCCTTGATTTCCGCAGTGCTGAGCTCATCTTTTTCCGATCTCTGCACGTTACCTAACTTCCGATAGGGGCACATCACACACTGAAGGTTACACTTATATGTCACCTCGAGATAAGCGTGCATGGGAGGGAATGCAAAACCACCTCCCCACCGATATGGAAGCCCGGCGTGTATGTTTGTCAAATGATGGTACAGGGCCGAGTAATTCATGCCCCGGTCAGATCCTCCTTACCTCTGGCACAGTCTTCATCCAGAGCAGTTTGCGCCACCACGACTCGTTATTAGCGTACCAATCAATGGTTTTGCGCACACCTTCATCGAAAGATGATGGGGCCTTCCAACCGAGAAGTTGGTGAATTTTCGATACTCCTGCCACGTGGCGTTCAACCTGTCCAGGCCGATCTTCCACATTCCGGATGAGGCTGAAGTCTTTGCCAAGAGATTTCAGGATTGTCCTGGCAACTTCAATTACTGAAATGTCCTTCCCCGTGCCGATGTTTATCACCTGTCCCCGTATGATACCAAGTTCTGCGTGCAATAATTTATCCAGGGCAATGCAGTGATCTTCCACATAAATCCAATCCCGTGACTGGAGCCCTTGCCCATGAACCAGAAGAGGCTGATCCATCAGGGCACTGGTAATAAAGCGCGGGATTACTTTTTCCAGGTGTTGGTTAGGCCCGTAATTGTTGAATGGACGAACGATTACACATGGAATATCATATGTGATGAAATAAGAATATACCAGTCGATCCGCCCCTGCCTTTGCGCTGGCATATGGGCTCGTGGGATTCAATGGATGGTCCTCATTCATGGGGTCACCCAATGCTGTACCGTATACTTCTGAGGTGGAAATGTGAATGAACCGCTCAACATTTTTATTGCGCAGGATCGCGTTGGCCACTACCTGGGTCCCTAAGACATCTGTCTCGAAAAAGATGACATCATCATATATGGATCGAGCTACATGAGTCTCGGCGGCAAAGTGAAACACCACATCGGAGCGTGACACCAGATGATCCACCAGAACCGCATTACGAATATTCCCATGCCAGAACTCAAACCGGGGGTTTTGGCGGATTTCGGGAGGGAAGTTGTCCAGATTCCCGGCATAGGTCAATGCATCCAGTACCATAATTGAGTATTCGGGATAACGGCTGAGGAGGTATCGGACGAAATTGCAACCAATAAAACCGGCTCCCCCGGTCACAAGAATTCTTTTCATATGCACTCCTGATTAGACTTCTACTTTGAGATCGTTTTTCAATACATTCTTGTAACCGGAACCGTCCGAAATCTTCCAATCGTCACAATTCCGGCAAATAGAGACACTATCGTAATCGTTTCGGAGATGGACTTCACGCAAATCTCTGTAAGCATTATTAAGCCATATCTGCTGAAGCGAACTTTTTAACAGGTTTCCCATGACATAATGTCCTTCGAAGTCGCTGTCGCAAGGGACAACATCTCCATTCCAGAGCACTACGGCGTATCGAAACGGCCAATCGCAGGGCGTTCTTGATGAAGTGGAATCTACATAGGCTTCACGAATGCGGCCTGCAAAGGAAATATCTTGAATGGTCATGATGAAGTCCCCGGGGCTAAGCCACTGCCGCCAGAACTGCCGCACCTTTTCAATTTCCCGTGCAGCCCGGGTTTTAGCCATGTATTGGACTGAGATGATCGGGCTTTGCGAATGAAACTGTTTTTTCAACGATAGAATGTGCCGGATGTTATCCACTACCTTGTCAAACTCATCCTTTCCGCGGAATTCTAAATACTCATCCGCTGAAAGCCCATCCACCGAGCATTCCAGCCTATGAAGACCCGACTGGATCAGCTCTCGCGCCGTCTCTGGAGTCATCATCGTGGCATTTGTGGAGAGACCCACCGATGGAATTCCCTGTTGAACAGCGTAGGCCACCATGGAGATTATATCAGGGTGTAAAAGCGGTTCCCCTATGTAATGGAGCCAGAAGCGCACATCCCTTCCTCTGCACTCATCGACCAGGGGGCGAAACACGTCGAGATCCATATAGCCCTTGGGTCTCTTCATCAGGGAATGAGGACACAGCCTGCATCGTAAGTTACAGTGATTGGTCGGCTCTAAATTAAGCCTTCGGGGGAACACCATTGTCTTCATTGAACCGAACCACCCTTTTCTTTAATCTCCACCACTTTTCGTCCTAGCAAAATCTCCAGGCTTTCATCCCCATGATTATACATCAGATCCACAATTGATAGATAGGGTATAAAGGGGCCAAACTGCTGGTGATACACGGGATGATGATAATGCTGATACTCGACCCGGCGGCCGGCGCGAGCCATCATTTCCTCGTTGATGTAATTCTTCCCTGATTCCCCTTCAAACAGGACCTCTGCACCCAGTTCCTTCATGAAAAAGATGATGCGATCTGTTCGACGATCTTCCTTCCAGCCCGCCTGGATGAATCTATCCTCCAGCTGTTGCTGACTGGCCATGACGATGGGCGTTTTTATCCCAAGCTCTGCAGCGCAAAAACGGATGATCTCCATGTCCAGATCCACGAGCTTGTCCCACTCTCTGCTGTAAATTTCTCTGAAAAAAGGGATGTAGCGATTAAAAAAAGAGGCCCGAGCGTAGTTCATCTGCATGGCGTTGAGATGCTTGCGTCGCCAGTTTTTCCGGTTATCGATCCGCACCTGGCAGATGCGCACTCCCTGCTGGTGCTGCACCGGAACAACCAGCCAGATTTCGCCCTGGCTACCCTTTATCCGGTTTCGGTTGCGCCAATCATAGTGAGTGTATTGCATCTCGTCGTAAATTAGGAAAAGGTCCACCCGTGCCATCTGCTCAAAAAATCCCAGCCAGGGAAGATATCCTGGTTGAAGGGCGCCCAGCTTCATTATCTATAGCTTTAACGTTATCAGTTCTTTTTTGATGTAAATAAGATCCCTCTCTAAGAGGGCTCAGTTGCCCTGGCGAAGGTGACCAGAACATTTCCCAATCCCAGCTCTCCAACCACCGCACGCGAGATAAAGGAACGGGCCATTTTCCCTTCGCTGCTCATGCTCTCAATCTTAAACCCGAATTTCTCCAGCAAAGCCTTAAGAGTCCGGGGCTCGAAATCATAGAGATGATGGCGTTGTTTCCTTCTTTCTTCCATCCATTGCCTGGGACGTATTAAGCGGAAAAGACTGCGCAGGTTGGGGACGGTAACTCCCAGGACTCCGCCTGGTCGAAGCACACGTCGAACCTCCTTAATAAGTTCAGATGGATCATCCACGTGCTCCAAAACATACCATAGAGTTGCAATATCAAAAAATCCCGAGGGAAACCCTGCACTTTCCAGGGGGCCGTGGTGCACCTTAAGGCTAAATTTTTCACGGGCATATCGAACAGCGAAGTTCGATATCTCAACTCCCCAAGTGTCCATTCCCCTCGAATGCGCCTCGTGCAAGAAAAACCCGGTGGCGCATCCCACATCCAGAATTCTTCCGCCCTGCTCCAAGCGCTGAAGGGCGTCCAGTCGCCTTCGGGCAATGCGAGAGATATTCTCTCGATCCTCAATGTAATCTACACCATAGAAATCTCGATATTCCCTTAAAAAAAAATCTTCCTCATAAATCACTGATTGATCGGGGCGAGGATTCTGATATGCCAGTCCGCAGTTATTGCACCGGACGATCGAGCCTGAATCAATCATAAACAGGTGCCGGGTATCATCAAAGCCGCAGATATTGCACCGAACCCAACGGCTCATGGGTCTTTAGGTTCCCCTTCCAACAGTGTCTCGATAATATATAAGGGTTGCCCCTGGATCGCCCTATAGATCCTGATGTTGTATTCACCCAGCAGTCCTACGACGATGAGTTGCAAGCCCATGAAAAAGGTCAGCACGATCAAGATTTGAATCACGGCTGATGGGCTCAAAATAAAAAAGATTCGCCCCAGTATGTAACCGATTAATCCCAGGATACTGAGCATAAAAAACACGAACCCCAAGGCCCCGATGATTTGAAATGGCCGTGCAGAAAAAGAAGTGATAAAGTCCAGGGTCAGGCTCAGGAGTCGGAAAAAGGAATAGCTGCTTCCCTTCCCGGCCCGTCGGTAATCGTTAACCTTCACCTCGCATACTGAGCGAGCCTCTGTCACCATTAGTGCAGCCAGAAATTTCCGCATGGCTCCATGCTGAAGGATGGCCTTAGCCACGGCGCGCTTCATACCATTAAAGCCGCAGCCGTAATCATGCAGCCGCACTCCGATTACCCTCCCCACCATCCAATTAAGGATCCACGATGGAATGCGCCTTGAAAACAGGGGAATCTGGCGATGTTGCCTCCAACCGCTGACCACGTCGAACCCTTCATCCAGCTTTTCTATGAACCCGGGGATCTCTTCTGGAGGATTCTGAAGGTCCCCGTCCATTGTAATGACATATCGCCCACGGGATAGCTCCAGTCCAGCAGACAGTGCTGCGTGCTGGCCATAGTTTCGGCGTAACTTTGCAGCCCGAATATGGGAATCCTCAGCCTGGATGCGACGCAGCACATCAAAGGTCCTATCAGTACTCCCATCATCCACAAGAATGATCTCGTAAGGCCGACCCACTTTTCGTAACACTGCGTTCAGCCTATTAACCATTTCTTCCAGTGTCTCCCGCTCGTTCCACAGGGGTATTACCACCGATATCTCAATATCCGAAGGTGTTTCCATAGATGTCGATATGAGCAAACCTCGCGCATTGGATTGTCGATCCAACATTATTCACCCATATTAACAAAGCGTTTTTTTTCGGGCGGACGGGATTAACGGCCTTACAACATTAAATGCTGTATGATTTCCAGTTATGCTGAGAAGAATTTTTTAGTCAAACTTGCCAGCGATCTTCATCATAGGCCAATGTATCGCAATTTTTATGGAGCGTCAATGAAAAAAGGGATTTGCCCAGGCTCTGCAGCATGCTTTTCAGGAAAGATAAAGTGGATTTCAGAATGAAATTGCAGTCGCGAGAACATTAATTGTTAATCACACATGGAAGAATAATCATAATCTTTCATCCGATAACATTATGATTGAATTTTTGTAATGATGCCCTCTTCTTCCTTAAAACTATAATATCGTTCCTCCCCCAATATCACATGATCCAGGACATTTATACCCAGCACACGTCCCGCCTCCTGAAGGCGAAAAGTGATTTCTCTATCCCTATGGCTTGGGCGAGGATCTCCACTGGGATGATTATGTACAAAAATCACTGCAGCTGCCGATTCCCTAACGGCGGGAATGAAAGCCTCTCGTGGGTGAACAACCGCGGCGTCCAATGACCCTTCGGCGATTTTTTCATGACGAATCACTCGCCCTCTAGTATCCATTAGAATCGCCACAAAGACTTCTTTCTTGCCTCGCGCCAGTGTTCCGCGAAAATACTGGAAAACCTCTGCCGCGCATTGTATGCTCTGCCCGGATTCGATTTTATCTGAGATCATTCGACGCCCGATTTCTCCCGCGCTTAACACCTGGACAGCTTTTGCTATACCTATCCCTTTAATCTGGCAGATCTCGGAGACACGCGCGGAGCAAAGTCGCCGGATGTTACCGAAATTGGAAAGCAGGCGGCGGGCCTGATCCAGTGCACTCTCGCCGGTAGAAGCATTGCCGGTCCTTAACAGGATAGCCACCAGTTCGGCGTCGGAAAGGGCCCCTGGGCCACGGGCTGCCAGCTTCTCTCGGGGTCTCTCTTCCTCTGGCCATTCCCTGATAGTTCGGACATCGCGAATATACTTTGTCATGCTTGGGCCGTTGGAGTATTATGTCAATGGCCAACAGTGAACATTCAAAATTTTAGTTTAAGTCAAAACCATCGCATTTGTAAGAAATATATAAGAGGTTGAATATTGCGTCAAGCAGAAAATAGTCATGAAATTTGATAGCCATGGGCCACTGCCCGACATTCGAGATCGACTACTGGTTGTGATGATAAGATAAGAAGCTCAGCTGACATGATAGATTTGAGGATTCTCAAATTAGGTGGGAGAGTCTCCCTTGGTCATAAAATGGCGTCCACAAAGGCTCTTGCATCAAATTCTATCAGGTCATCCATGCCTTCGCCAATGCCGATGTAACGGAGGGGAATCATTAGTTCCCTGGAGATAGCCACAAGAATCCCACCCTTGGATGTGCCATCCATTTTGGTGACAGCGATTCCCGTGACCCCCAAAGCCTCGTGGAACAACCGCGCCTGTGCCAGGCCATTTTGTCCCGTAGTGGCGTCCAACACAAGTAATATTTCATGAGGCGCAGCGGGGATAACGCGGTTCGCCACACGACAGACTTTCTTTAGCTCCTCCATGAGGTTCACTTTGGTGTGCAGCCGGCCGGCGGTGTCGATAATTACACTGTCTACATTACGAGATTTTGCCGCATGAAGTCCATCGTAGACCACAGCTGACGGGTCGCCGCCCCGGCGCTGCTTTATAATAGAAGCCCCAACTCGCTGGCCCCATATCTCGAGTTGTTCGATGGCTGCCGCTCGAAAAGTATCTGCTGCCACCAGAAGGACGGATCGACCCTGAAGCATGATTTTTCGTGCTATTTTCGCAATGGTGGTGGTTTTGCCGGAACCGTTTACACCGATGACCATGATTACGAAAGGAGACATGTTGGGAATCTCCAGGGGCTGTTCCTGCTCGTGCAATATTTTATATATCTCTTCCTTGAGTTGTTCCTGTATGGCAGTGGAATCGTTGAGCTGATTGCGGGTAAACAAGCCCTGAATGCAATCAATCAGATCTACAGTGCTTTTGATCCCAATATCTGCGGTAATCAGCACTTCTTCAAGATCCTGAATGAGCTCTTGATCAATCCTTTTTTTGCCTTGCAAAAGGCGATCCAGGCTCTGGCTGAAATGGGATTGTGTTTTTGAAAGGCCCACCTTCAGCCGGTGAAACAATCCTTTCTGTTTGGAATGGTTCTTTGAATCCATGAACATAATCTATACCTGAATGTTTTCATGTTTTATTAAAACCCATACTAAGTGGGCGCATAAAAACTCTCTATAATTGCAACAACTCCTCTTTTCCGTCGGTGGCCATGCCCGCTGTTTCATCTCTTTTCAGCTCTCCATTACGGCTCGCCTCATCCCCTCCCTTGAGCCTCACGGATACCAGCTTCGAAATCCCGGGCTCTTCCATGGTGATACCGTACATAGTGTCTGCGATTGCCATAGTTCTCTTGTTGTGAGTCACGAGTATAAATTGGTATTGATTGCGATATTTTTGAAGCAAGGAAACGAATCGTTCGAGGTTTGCATCGTCCAAGGAGGCATCGACCTCATCCAACAGGCATAACGGGCTTGGCTTAATCAAGAATAAGGAAAAAATCAGCGCAACTGCAGCCAATGCCTTCTCTCCTCCCGATAACAGGGATATGCTCTGAAGTTTTTTACCAGGCGGCTGCACAACCAGGTCTACCCCGGACTCCAGAGGGTCTCCGTTGCCAGTCAAGATCAGCTCTCCCTTGCCCCCTGAAAATAGCACCGGAAAAATCTCACCGAACTGTCGATTGGCTTCATGGAATGTCGCCATAAATCGCTGACGCGTTTCCCTGTCGATCCTGGTGATGGTTTTTTCCAAATCCTCCATGGCCTGAACCAGGTCAGCCCGCTGCCTGCTGAGGTGGTCATGGCGTTGCTGGAGTTCATCAAGTTCGCTGGCTGCCAAAAGGTTGACCTCACCGAGGTTCTCCAGTTTAGCCCGCAGTTGCTCAAGTCGAACCCGGGCATTCTCAGGGTTGATCCCATCGGTATTAAAATTCCCCGCAACCTGGGACAAGGTCACTGCATGCCGCTCCTCCGCCCTCTCCTCCAGGTGTTGCAGGTTAATTTGAACTCTTGAAATTTCCAGGTTCAGATGGCTGGCGCGTTGACTCGTCAGATCGTTCAGCTCTTTGCGCAGTCGCTTGCAAGTGTCCTCTCTTTGCTCAAGCTCCTGGGAATCCCGGCGGAGCTGATCCCTTCGGGATTCCAGCTCTTCCTGAATTATCAATTGCCTTCCTACTAGGATATCCTTTTCGCGCTCCAGGCGCCCCCTGGTTTCAACCATCTCGGACATCTCGTTCAAGACAGTTTTCTGGGCTTCTTCGAGGCGCCGGACTTTTTGAGTTCCCTCGTTCCGGATCGCTTCAAGCCGAACCAGGTTTTCGCGCATATTTTGGCTTCGCTGCTCCATCCCGGAGATATTTACTTTCAGGCGAGTAATCTCTGCCCCAAGATGTTCAATAGCGGACCGGCGCTCCTGGACAAGTGCGTCGACCCTTTCCATGCGGATCTTCAGCTCTCCCAACTTGCGGGCTGTGGATTCTGCTTGTCCTGCCTTCTCATCAATCTCGCCCATAAGGCGTTCTATGACTGCACTGGAAGTCTCTTGTTGCTTATTAATGCTTTGTTGGCGATCCGTCAATCTGCGATAGACATCCTCGAAGGCCGCTTGGTCCTTCATCGCGGTGGCAAGACGAATCTCCTCCCTTTGGAGTTCTTCACGGCAATATTCCACGGATTGAGCCGCTTCATCTCGCTGATGCTCCAGTGCAATTAGCTCCTGATGGATTGTGTCACAGGAGAAGCGGAGCAATTCCACTTCTCGGCTCAATTCACGGATTTCCCGCTTTCTATGCAGGATACCCTTCTCACGATCACCGCTTACCCCTCCTGATATGGCACCTATGGGGGTTAAAACTTCTCCATCCAAGGTTACCAAGGGACGCATTGGGTCTTGACTCTCCCAGATAGCCAATGCGGTGGAGAGATCCTTGATCAGCAAGAAATCACCCAGCAAAGCGCACCCAAGAGGTTTATAGGGATCCGCCACATCCACGTGCTCTATCAACGGGCCAAGAATTCCATTCCCATTTGTGGGTAGAAATACTTGATCATTCTCCTTATCTCGGGGATGTAATGGAACGAAGCAAACACGGCCCGCACCCCTGGATTTTAAATGCTTAATAGCATCTACACCTTCATGTGGGGTGTCTATTATAATAGATTGGAGCATTTGTGCAAGGGCAGCCTCCAACGCTACTTCGAATTGAGGCTCTGTATGGAAGATGTCAGCCGTTAAGGCATGAATCACTTTTCTGGATTGCGTGGATTTCCATCCGCGCATTATCTCCTGAACCCCTCCATCAAACCACTCATAGCGGTCTTCCAGCTCTTTGAGGGATTGGAGGCGAGATGCTTTTCCCGATAGCTCCTGCCGGACGGAATCCAAATTCTTCGATATTTGCGAGAATCTAGATAGCACGCTAGCTAAATGCACGGTGCTCTGCTCATTGCGTTCATTGAGCCTTCGCTTGACCTCCAGACCCTTCTCTATCCGTATAGTGACATCGCCGAGGTTTTGTGAAACTTCAGCCATCTCTTCCTGAAGGCGCGTCATCTCCTGAGCTATGGTTTCCAGATGTTCTTTCTCTTCTTTCAATCGCCAGCTACCAGTATTGCCCTCTGCTTCAAGCCGAACATGGTTCGCTTCCACCCGGGCTCGTTCTGTCTTGATCTGTTCGAGTTCCTCCACCAACAGGCCCATTTCTCTCTTTTGACCTTCGTACTGCGACAGAGCTTTTTCCAGGTCCCTTTGGCATTGAAGCATTAGATTCTCGATCTCTGTGGCTTCTTCTCGAAGGTTCTCAGCGGTGCTCTCGTCCTGCTCAAGTCGTTTAATCGACTCCTCCAATTCGGCCCCTTGTCGATCATGGGTGTCTTTCAGATCTGTCAAGCGACGGTCAATCATGCTGAATCGGCTGTCAAGTTTTTCAATCTGGAGGTTTATGTCATAAATTTGCTGTTGAATGGAGGCAGTCTCTCGCTCACCTTCCAGGATTCTCAGTCTAACTTCTTCCAGAATAACCTCTTCGGTCTGCAGCTCATTGGAAATGGATACTTCCTGGTTCCGGACTGTCTGCAATTGTTCTTCCAGGGAGGCGATCTCCTGGCATCCGGCTTTATATTGAGCCACCAGAGATCCAAGCTCGATTTGCCGAATCTCCTGCCTAATCTCCTTATATCGCTTGGCCTTTCGTGCCTGGCGCCTCAATGCATTAATTTGCCTCTCCAGCTCATTCTCTATGTCAGATACGCGCAAAAGGTTGGCCTGGGTGGTTTCCATACGGCGTAATGCTGCTTCTCTCTGGCTTCTGTAACGAGAAATGCCTGAGGCCTCTTCGATAAATGATCGCCTTTCCCCAGGGCGCACATTGATCAGGCTTTCCACCCTTCCCTGCTCTACAATGGAATAAGCGTTCTTGCCAATGCCGGTGCCCATAAAAAATTCTATAATGTCCCGTCGGCGGCAGCTAACACGGTTGGTCATATACTCGCTTTCCCCCGAGCGATATAAGCGCCGAGTAATCATGATCTCTGTAAAATGTGCGTAAGCGCCCGGAGCATCGCCATTCTCGTTGGAAAAAATCAGATTAACTTCTGCCAGGCCAACAGGCTTTTCCATTGCTGTGCCGTTGAAGATCACGTCCTCCATAACCCGGCCGCGAAGATCCTTGGCGCTCTGTTCCCCCAAAACCCACCGGATAGCATCAACGATGTTGCTCTTTCCACAACCGTTTGGTCCCACAATAGCGGTGATGCCACTGGTGAAATCCAGAACGGTTCGATTGCAGAATGATTTAAAGCCTCTGATATCAAGCCTTTTAATGCGCATGGCGATTCTTTTCACCCCATAGACTATGCTGCAAACCGGCACATATCTGCTGTCCCCCTGTGTGTCATCCTACTAATGGCAAAAGGAAGACTGTCGACCATTTCAAGCGCAAATTCCTTCTTATTGGTTTGGGACGATGCATTTTCATGTGTTTGGAGTGCAAAACCCGAGAGTAAGTTAGCATTTATATTTATTTATCAAAATGCATTCTAAAATACAAGAAAAAAATACAACAAAGTGTATCAATTTATAATATATATACAAGATATTGTATAATTTCTTAATCAACCTCTGGATTAACCCTTGAGACAAAGTAATTGGCCGGTCCGTTTGCATAATTTTTTAACATTCCGTGTGCCGGCGCACATATTTTACTTCATTTTTTGATTTCAAGAATCCATAGTTCTGGATGCAGCAGAAATAGTCCTGAAATGTACCATCTTTATTATAATTAAGAATCGAGCTCTTGCTTGAATCAAGCATTTATTTGCTGGCGTTATTTGGGGCATTATTTTCGTTGAATTACAATTCAATATGTGCTAACCGATTTAATTCAGTTAGTTTTATACTTGATGACTTTCTTCATAATGGGCTAGCGGTCACGAGGATGGCTACGCCGATGATTATAAACTCTGATCTGTGCCCGGAGGCGGCTGTGGATCCAATTCGATGCCTCATGCTGCATTGTGTCCCCCATTTGGGAGAGAAGGCTATTTTCCGGATCCTCCAGGCCCACATACAGGAAGGCGTTCCTCTGGAAAACTTTTTCCAGCAAAACCAGCAAGAATACGAACAGAAGTATGGCCTCCATCGCCGGTCGGTGGATTATCTTGTCCATGGTCGGCACCTGATCCAGCAACAGGCACGGCAACTTCTCGAAGAAATCAATTTAAGGGATATAAAAATATTAACACCCTGGGATACGGGGTATCCTCAGCGATTCTCAGCCACTCTGGAGGTTTCTCCACCTCTCCTTTACCTTCGAGGGGATGAAGCGCTCCTGTCGTGCCCAGCGGCTGCCGTGGTCAGTTCGACCGACATATCACCTGAGGGGTTGAGCTATGCTCTGGCAGCCGCACGCGCTCTGACTGCCTCAGGGCATACACTTGTGACAAGCCGCTACCGGGGTGTATACAACCTCTCCTGGCAGGCCAGCCTGGAGGCCGCAAGACCTGCCATAATGGTATTGGACCGTGGGATACTGGCCGAACATACCGGCCCGGAATGGAGCCCAAAACGCCGCGATCTGGAGCTTTCCGTCTTCCGCCCCCATGACGCTTGGATTGGACACAAAAGCGCCCGGCGAGACCAACTGATTTTTGCCCTCAGCGACGTGGTGGTAGCGGTGGAGCTTCGGCCGGGCGGGAAAATTGACCGAGAGTGCCGTCGTGCTCTCCGCCTCGGCCGCCGCGTCCTGCTGACAGCCGAAAAAGGGGCCGATTCCTCCCTCCGGCATCTGCTGGATGCGGGCGCAGAGCCCTTCGATCCGGCCCAAATGCCTGGCTCCCTGCAAAGAGTGCTGGGTGGACAAAGGCACAGGATCAACTCGCCTTCTAAGAAACTATGAGACTCCATCCACATCCGCAAAAGTAGGCCGGAAAAAACGAAAGGAGCTTGACAATCCCGCGGTTATCTGGTACGTAATAACAGAATTGAGGGGCTGTAGCTCAGCTGGGAGAGCGCATGAATGGCATTCATGAGGCCAGGGGTTCGATCCCCCTCAGCTCCACCAATGAAATCAAGGGGTTAACCGATAACGGTTAGCCCCTTTTCGCTTGATCTAATAGCGTTCTTTTTCACGGATAAGAAATTGTTTATAATATAATATGAATGGCAAATAGGATAAAGGAGGTTTCGATGGACTTTAAAGATCGATGGCAGATTATTGCTAAACTCTGCAAAGGCGGGCAAGGAAGAGTTTATCGTGTTCTCGATACTTCTAAAGTTAACATCGAGAATCATATCATACCCGCATTCAAGAAGACCTTTAGAGAGCTCGCGCATCCTGACGAACGAAAAGAAACATGGATTAATTATGTTGAGGCTTTTCGTAAAGCAGTGTTTGATATTATTCGCTTGGAAGATCCTGTCAATCACGGTGCCCTGAAAGTATTACATGAGCCTCAGGATGCAAGAGATCATGAGCGAGCTGAAGATCGTATCAAAAATGAAATTAAAGCTATGTACCAGATTTCTCATCCTAATATGTTGAAGATACTGGATTATGATGAAGATGAAACCAAATGGTTTGTATCAGAATTTCACCCAAAGGGATCTTTAGTCAAGAACGACAATAAGAATCGATTCACTGGAAATTTTGTCGCTGCTCTGAGGGCTTTTCGCCCTTTAGTTGAAGGGGTTTCTGAATTGCACAAGGATGGAATGGTGCATAGGGATATTAAACCCGGAAATGTATTTCTAGATTCGACCTATAATTTGGTTCTCGGTGATTTTGGCTTGATATTTTTCACTGATGAACAGCACACTCGAATATCTGGTACTTTTCAAAATGTAGGCAGCCGAGATTGGATGCCCCCTTGGGCGATGGGAATGCGAATAGAAGAGATAGCGCCGACATTTGATGTCTTTTGTCTGGGGAAACTACTGTGGGCAATGGTTTCAAAATTACCTGTTTTACAACTCTGGTACTTTGACCGGAGTCCATTCAACCTTGAGGAGATGTTTCCAGAGGCTCCATATATCAAGTTTGCAAATCGTCTTTTCAAAAAATGTATTGTCGAGAATAAGGAAGACTGCCTACCTGATGCAACCGCCCTTTTGGATGAGGTTGACAAAGTGCTGACTATAATCGATAGGCATGGTGATCAAATTGAACCGAATGTCAAGAGACATTGCAAGGTGTGTGGAATTGGTGATTATGAATTAATAGCAGATAAAAATTTAAGCAATACTCGTAACTTGGGCTTTAATCCAACTTCAGGTAATGAATATAAAATTTTTGCTTGTAATCATTGTGGTCATGTCCAATTATTTTCTTTCCTTTATAATCGGGAACCTCCCCAAGCATGGTCGGGTGTTTAAAAACTGGGAACCCCAGGGGGCAGCGAATCATGAGATGCTAGACTGTAAAAGCCACAACCAATATGAATAAGGAAATGTTCACGCAATTTGATATATGTGCACACTAGTACATCATCAGGATTGTAAATGCATCGCTTCTTCGGTGGGCTTTCCGGGAAAAAATTAATTACCGATATCGGATCATAATAAAGTGCAAGTTGGCGGAGAGAGAGGGATTCGAACCCTCGGTACACCTTTTGGGCATACACACGATTTCCAATCGTGCTCCTTCAGCCAGCTCGGACATCTCTCCGTTTAAAGTCGCCTTTCCCGCATCGGGGATCCTAAGGGAGAACCATTAGGTTATCCGACCGCTTCCCTTTGATTTATCATCTCAATTTTATTAAGACCAAAAACGCCTTTAAGAGCGCTGGCGGAGAGAGAGGGATTCGAACCCCCGGTGCGAAAAAATCGCACAGTTGATTTCGAGTCAACCGCCTTCAACCTCTCGGCCATCTCTCCACACATCATTATAACAGCCATTAGCCTGATGTCAAGGACTGCCAAGGCTTTTGTAAAACATGAAATGTTCGATACCTACACGGTCAAGAACTGAAAAGCGCAGATGCCGGCAAGCCAAATACGGTCATATCTTGTCTTCGTATGATGCCCCAGAATAGTATTCAACACAAAAATACAGGGCTGATCATTTGGAATAACGACAAGTGTAATAATTTAATATCCAATATTTTTAAATAGATGGTTATATTATGTTAGTGTTCTTCATTAAATATTAAATGCCGAGGGCAAGCCTATTCGATCGATTTATTATCAACTTGCCGTTTTGCGGACAGCCCCAGGACGCCATGATTTCAGAACTAACCAGCGCTTACATCTATGGCCTGTATGTATTTTACCCAGTCGTTGCCATAACGGTCCCGCGCGACCACCCTAAGAGGGTAGCCGTGTTTTGTCGGAAGGGATACGCCGTTGATCTCGGTGGCTAAAAACACGTTATCATCCGAAAGTTCCTTGAGGGAAAAACGAATGTCATGGCCATCCGGGGCCTTCACAACAAAGCCCCTTGCCCCTGGCTTGATCCCGGTTTCCTTGAAGATGGCCGACAGGGAAACACCCTTCCACCGGCCGTGGTTGGCAAAAAAACCGGGGCAGATAAGTAATACCTCTTTTTCGAAGGATGGGCGCTGTAGAATCTCCTCGTAAGTCAACGTGAGCTGTTTGTCCACAGCCCCCGTAATCCGCAGCCGCCAGGTGGATAAATCTGCCTTCCAGTCGGTGGTTCCCATGGTGCCAAAGCTCTCCAGAGGCATGACCTTCAGGTTTTGGGTATCCAGATCCCGGGGGTTGAGGCGAATCATTTGCTGTACAGGGAAATCCCCTGGAAGTATGCGCCTGGCAGCGGCGTAAAGTCGGGTCCCAAGGCCTTCCTGCCAGGAGAGACGCCCCAGGGATAACCCCACGAGCATGACCAAAATTTTTCCTAAAAAACCTCTACGCGGTGTCATTTATTTTTTCCTCAGCTCGCCTGGGTTTTAAAGGGCAAAATCCCGCTCCGAATGTTCATCGCGCAGGCCAGAGAAAAAATCTTGCATAATCTGGCGGCATTCCCGCTCTCTCACACCCCGGGTAACCGCCACTCGGTGGTTCAGCCTGGGATCGTCAGAAAGATCATAGACTGAGCCGGCGGCCCCTCCTTTAGGATCCGCACAGCCGAAGACTACTCGATCTATTCTGGCGAGCAGGATTGCCCCCATGCACATGAGACACGGCTCTACCGTGACGTAGAGCGTTGTTCCGTTGAGCCTCCAGTCTCCCCTTCGGCGGGATGCCTCTCGGATTGCCAGAATTTCGGCATGAGCGGTTGGGTCCACATTGGCCTCCCCACTGTTGTGGGCCTCTGCCAGCACCTGGGGATCATCTCCATCCCAGTCCACCAACACCGCTCCAACGGGAACCTCCTGATGTTGAAAAGCCATGCGCCCTTGCTCAAGAGCCAGAGAAATAAAATATTCGTCCGCTTGCTCCGGGTTGTTAAGGGTCAAGTCTAGGAAATCTTTTTCGCTGGAAAACACCATTATAAATCATAGTAAGTTAAAATAGTCTTTCCTCAATAAAGAAAGGCCTGATAGCTAATTGACACTTTAGTATATTCAAAGTATAAAATAAATTATAAATAAAACAAACACAAGTTTTCCGGCTGGTAAGCAGAACTTTTTAGATACAGGAGGCGCGATAATGGCGAAAATACTGGTGGTAGATGACGAGCCCGATGTACAGGAAATGATCAAAATGGCATTGGAAGGAGCAGGCTATGAGGTGATTGTGGCTAACAACGGCCAAGAATGTGTGGATAAAGCCCGGAATGAAAAGCCCGACGGTATTGTCCTGGACATCATGATGCCCGAGATGGACGGCTTCACCGCATGCAAGGAACTAAAACATGACCCCAAGACTGAGAAGATCCCGATCCTGATCCTCACAGGGCTGGGTGAAAAGTTATCCAGCACGCGATATGCTCGCAACATGGGACTGAGCCTGGAAGCGGAGGATTTCCTCGAAAAGCCAGTTGAGCCCAATGAGCTGGTTAAACGACTTGAAGAAATATTATAAAGATTTAAAAGCTTGAGCCGCATTCCCTCATAAGAGGAAAAATCTTCGCGTTTCCCAGAGGATAACATTAATAGCCTCCTTGATTGGAGTGAGTTTATTTTTGATGATCAGTAAGGAATAGATGCGTGAAAGAAGTATCGGTTGCTCACCATTGGATTACTAGAAAACCAGCATATTAATGGCTGCTATCAGTCAAGATAATTATTGACAACAGAAATCAAAAATGTTAAATAAAAAACAATTTAATTAAAGTGTTATTGCATTTTCATAGTTAAACTGCTGCATAGGGTAAGTGAACTAAAAAATGGAAAAAAGACAGTGGTTAATGCAAGGTGGGGCCGTTTGGGATATAGCATCTCCTATTGGCAAATCGCTAAGTCCTTGATATTTATCACCGATTCTTTTCAACTGTTTTTAATATGCCTATCAGGGCCAATGAATTCATTCATTTAAAATTTTTTCAAGAGCCCCATTATAAATAATAACCTGTCCAGCAAGCTTGCGGGACAATCGACGTCTTCAGGAGTCCGAGAGCTCTGAGGAGGCCCGATGGATCCAAGAAAGCTCGAAGAAAAATACATAGAGCTTGAAGAGAAGTTCCGGACTATGATGAATATCGGTAACGACGGCATCGTGGTCTTGAACGAGGATTACAGGGTGGAATTTGCCAACCAGATTGCCGCTTCGGTAACAGGCTTTTCCATGTCCGAGCTCATCGGGATGGATTTCATGTGCCTCTTCAACGAAGATAACAAAAGCTTCATGAAGCAAATGTTCAACAAGAGGCAGCTCGGCGGCGATTTGCGATATTGCTGCGAGCTCGAGATCATTGCGGCCGATGGTGCAATTAAGGATGCCGAGATTTGTATTACTTATACCCGGGATAGAAAAGGCGAAATAAAGATCTACACATTTCTCAGGGACATCTCTGAGCGGAAACGAATGGAGCGGGAGATCCGCGAGGCAACGCGGAAATTCCAGAAGATCTCCGAGATGGGAGACGACGGTATCTTCGTTTTAGATGAAAATTATCAGATCGAATTTGCAAACAATATGGCCTCGGAGCTGACCGGTTATCCGGCTGAAAAGCTCAGAGGCATGAATTTCAACGCGCTCCTGAACGAAGAAGAACGGAAATTCCTATCCAATATGCACATCGAACTGGGGCATGATGAAAGTCGACGGGTTTGCACCGAGATAGAGATCATCAAAGCCGACCGCCAGCGATTCGATGCCGAGGTGTGCATCACTTTGTCCAAGACCGATGAAGGCCAGATCAAGACTTATGCTTATATTCGTGACATTACAGATCGTAAGAAATTTCAACAAAAGCTGAAAGAATCTGAAGAAAAATACCGTACCCTATTCGAGCGAGTCCCTCACGGCATATTTATCAGCAGCCCCGAGGGAAAATTCCTGGATTGTAATCAGGCGCTGGTGGACATGTTGGGCTACGACAAAAAAGATGAGCTCCTTCAAATTGACCTCACCACCGACCTATATGTTGACCCGAGACAGCGCGAACAATTCATACAGATCATTGAGAGAAACGGTTTTGTTAAAGACATGGAGGTGAAGTTCAAGAAAAAAAATGGCGAGAAGATAACCATCTTGCTCACAAGCCATGTAAAAAAGGATGTCCATGGAAATGTGATAAACTATGAAGGCCTAAACGTAGACATAACGGAAAAAAAGAAGTATGAAGAAAAGCTTCAAGAATCGGAAGAGAAGTATCGGACACTGTTTGAGCGAGTGCGCCACGGGCTTTTCATCAGCAGCCGAGAAGGGAAGTTCTTGGATTGCAACCAGGCACTGTTGGATATGCTGGGCTACGAGAGCAAAGAGGAGCTCCTCCGCATTGACCTTGGGAGAGACCTGTATGAATCTCTGGAAGATCGGGAAACTTTCCAGCAACAGATGGAAATAGATGGGTATGTGAAAGATTTGGAGATGGCCTTTAAAAAGAAAAACGGAGAGAAGATCACGGTTCTTCTCACCGGCCACACCAACAAGGATAAATTCGGGAAAGTCATAGGGTACCAGGGCCTTATGGTTGACATCACTGAAAAGAAGCGTTTCGAGGAAAAGCTCAAGGAGTTAAATGTTCGATACATGGAACTGTTGGGATTCGCCACCCACGAGTTGATCCAGCCCCTGGGAGTCATCAAGGGATTCCTGACAATGATGGCGGAAGAGACCCTCCCGCCTGAAAAGCAAAAACGGGCTATATCCTTGATGACAAGAAATACAAACATGCTCATAAATATGAGTCACAAATACCTTGAATTGGCCAAACTGGAGAGCGGTGAGCTCGAAGTGCGCAAATCCTCTTGCAACTTTTTCGAAGAGGTTGTCGGACCCATCCTCGATGATTATACTGCCAAGCTAACCCAGATGGGAATGCAGGTTGTCATCGAAAGCGAAAAGGAATTACGCAATGTGGAAATTTACGTAGACCCCTTGCTCCTCCGCATTGTTTACTCTAACCTTATCTCCAACGCGGTGCGCTATGGGATACCCAACGGGAAAATTTTTCTCGGATGTAAAATTGAGGATGACCATTACCGGTTTCATGTAAAAAACGAAGGCCCCGGCATTCCAGGAGATCGGCTATCCTGGATTTTTGAGAAATTCAGCCGCGTCGAGTCCGCCAAGAAGAAGGTAAAGGGAGCAGGCATGGGACTGTATAACACCCATGAGATCATTAGGAGACACGGAGGCGAGATATGGGCGGAGTCCGAAGAAGGAAAATGGGCGGATTTTATTTTCACCTTGCCCAGGCTGACACGCAAGGTGCATGACACCGTGGGGATTCACCAGAGCATCGGAGCGTGATGCTTGAATATATCGAGGGCCTGGAGGTGTTTTTGTGAAGAGATTAAAAAAAATTTTGGTTATTGACGACGAGCCAGATTTCGTCGAGATGATCACTATGACTCTGGAAAGCGCGGACTTCGAGGTGATAAGCGCTTATAGCGGTGATGTGGGCCTGGAGAAAGCGCGGGAAGAAAAGCCCGATGCCATTATACTTGATATCATGATGCCCGAAAAGGACGGCTTTATCACCTGTAAAGAGCTTAAGGCCGGCTCAGACACTGAACACATTCCCATACTTATCCTTACAGGAATACGGGAGCATTTATCTAACAGTCGATATGCCAAAAGCATGGGACTCAGCTTAGAGGCTGAAGACTTTATGGAAAAGCCCATCAATCCCAAGGAGATCATTAAACGGGTGAATGAAATGCTTGAGTAAGACCATTAGGTATTAGCTCATGAAGCCTTATAGAGCATCCACCTTGATGGTAATATATTCTTCCCATCGGCTTTGATGTGTAATGCTTTTGAATAGGAAGGTGCGGAATGAATTTCAGACAAGTTTTAGATTCTTCCAAGTTCATTATGATCTGCGAATTTCAGCCCCCAAAAGGCGTGGATACTGCCGAACTCATCGATAACGCCAAAAGTATTAAAGGACGAGTGGATGCCATATATGCGCCGGAACTTCCCGGTGCCGTCATGACGCTGGGATCCCTTGCCACTTGCAGGATTCTCAGTGACATGGGATTCACTTCAATCTTCGAGGTAAATTGCAGCAACAAGAATCGAATTGCCTTACAGTCCGAACTGCTCAGCGCATCAGTGTTGGGTATCGAGAATGTCATAGTAAAATCCGGCGAAGATCCTACCCTCGGAGATCACCATGAGGCCAAACCGGTTTTCGATCTGGACCGCTTCCAACTTTTGACCGGCATCCAGAAACTCCAGGAGGGTTTCGACATGGCTGGGGGAGATCTCCAGGGTGCACCCCACTTCTGCACCGGAGTAATGGTAAATATTTCAGGCAAAGAGCCCGCACTTGACCTGGAAATCCAGGACATGGAGAAAATGATCCGGCTGGGTGCTGATTTCTTCTTTACCACGGCCGTTTTTGACATTAGTCGGTTCGAAAAGCTTATGAAGCGCATTGAACGTTTCCATATCCCCATTATTGCGGAGGTTGTGATGCTGAAATCGGTCAGCATGGCCAGATATATGAACAAGTTCATTGAAGATGTATCCATCCCAGAAGCCATTATCGATCGCCTCAAAAACTCCCCTGATAGGACCCGCACGGGCCTCGATATTGCCGCCGAGACAATTCGAGATCTGAAGGCTTTATGTCGCGGGGTCCATATTCGTAGCTTCGGCTGGGAGAAAAAAATCCCTTTAGTACTTAATGCAGCCAGGATATAACATCAGCTCTTCCCCGAGTCCAGCTGTATCGTCAGCGCATTTTAACAACAAGGGCTGAGAGAGGGTATAATTTTACGCAGAAAAGGGGGTTGAGAAATTGGAAGCAGCTCCTGGAGTTAAACCCGAAGAGAGCATAATCAATATTGATGGATCTTTCGCCGAGCGCGTTGATCTACTGAGTGGGCAATCGCTGGCAGAATGTTACCAGTGTATCAAGTGCTCCGCTGGCTGTCCGGTCGCATCTGCCATGGACATACTCCCACACCAAATAATCAGGATGATCCAATATGGAATCAAAGAAACCGTGCTGTCCTCACGAACTATCTGGATCTGCGCTTCATGTTATACGTGCAGTGTGCGTTGCCCGAACGGTATCGACATCGCCCACATAATGGATGTCCTCCGTCAGATTTCTCTGGGTGAGGGGTTCCCACCTGGTGAGAAGAACATCCCGGAGTTCCACTCGGCCTTTCTCTCTTCCGTTGAAAAAACAGGGCGTGTCTACGAGTTGGGCATGCTTGCCCGCTATAAGCTCAGGACGGGAACCTTTATGCAGGATATGAAATTAGGGGCAAGGATGTTCATCAAGGGCAAGATCAAACTGCTGCCACACAAGATTCGTCGCCTCAGCGATGTCCACCGAATGTTTCGGGCAATGAGCAATAGGGAGTCAAAATGATAGTCTCTTATTATCCCGGGTGTTCCTTGGAGAGCACCGCCAGCGAGTATGATCAGTCTCTTCGCGCTGTCTGCGGTGAGCTGGACCTTGAACTGCGGGAATTGGAGGATTGGAATTGCTGTGGAGCCTCATCAGCCCACTGCACCAACGAAAAGCTCTCAATGGCGCTTCCGGCAAGGACCCTGGCCATTGCCGAAGAGCACCCGGAAGATCTCCTCGTCCCCTGCGTGGCCTGCTTCAGTCGGCTCCGGTGGGCCGACAAGCAGATCAGGGAGGGCAAAGCTCCGGATATGGACATTTCGTATGCCGGCAATATAGCCATCAGGCACGCTGTGGACATCCTTGGCCAGGAGGAAATGGTAGAAAAAATTAAGAAGAAAATTCGAAAACCTCTCACAGACCTGCGCCTTGTATGCTATTACGGCTGTCTGACAGTACGACCGCCGGATGTCACTGGCTACAGCGATTACGAGAACCCCACCGACATGGACCAGCTCATGGAGGTGACGGGCGCTGAGATTCTCGATTGGCCTTATAAAACCGAATGCTGCGGAGGAAGTCTCGCCATCTCCCGGCCGGATCTCGTGGTGCAATTATCGGGGAAGCTCCTTTCTATGGCCAGAGAGGCGGGCGCAGAGGCAGTGGTCGTGGGATGTCCCATGTGCCACGCCAACCTGGACACCCGACAGGAGGAAATATCCAAAAAATTAGGCGAGGAATTTCAGGTTCCCATTTTTTATTTTACAGAACTCCTGGGTATAGCCATGGGCCATACACAAGCCGCTAGATGGCTGAAAAAGCATCTCGTGAATCCCGTACGCCTCTTAGCCAATAAGAACCTTATGTAACATACCCAAGCCAGTAGAAATATTTTTAGATAATCTGAAACAGGTGCTTTAAGACATGGAGAAGAAGAAAATCGATCAGAAAGCCAATCCGACCAATGGTGAAGGAAATTCAGCCATAAAAAAGCCTGTGGGCTCGGTCATGGTAGTAGGTGCAGGAATCGCAGGCATCCAGGCATCGCTCGATCTGGCTGAGGCAGGCTTTTATG